>JAEYVB010000169.1 GCA_023429345.1 Planctomycetota bacterium | reverse complement strand
CGTCGCTTACGACCCCTTGCGCTCCCGCGCCCGCTTCCTGGCCGCGCTCACCCCCCCGGAGCGCCGCGCCTGGTGCCGCGCCGCCCTCGACTCCCTGAAGGAGGTCGAGGCCCGCGTCCTCGCCTGGCAAGAGTCCTTCGGCGACACCGACCCCCTCGCCGCCCTCATCACCCGGAGCGGCGAGCTCGACCTCCAGAGCCGCCGCCGCTGGCTCGACGAGCTGAACGACTCCCTCTGAGTCGTGACACCGGCATCCCTGCCCGTGCTCTCCGACCCCGCTCGTCCTGCCGGCCCACCCGGGGCGTCGCAGTGGTGGCCCCGCCTCGCACGCAAGATGTAATAAACCTCACCGGCTCAACATAACTTTTCCACCCGGTGAAACCCTCCGGGCTCTTGCATCCGCCCCGTCCTGAGGCAGAGTGGGGATGCCGCCGAGCTTCATCGGCGTGCGTTGTCTGGAACGGGAGAAGGAGGAGTCATGAATACCGCCCGCGCCGCGGCCAACGCCGCGCTGATCGTCTCGCTCGCGATAGGGGGCCACGCCGCCGCCGATGTTGTCAACCTCACCGCCGTCGGCTCCTCCGGGACCGTGAACGGCGCCGTCTTCAACCAGGGCTTCTTCCAGCCCGCCGGCACCGGGTTCATCAACTCCTTCGTACGCCTGCAATCCCCCGGCAACAGCACCACCCAGCAGGGCTACAACACCTCCGGCCGCCCGCTCGCCTTCGACGAGAACAGCAGCCCGCAGTTCACCCGCGACCTCACCATCGGCGATCTCACGACCGTCAGCCTCGGCGGCGCCGACTACTACGAGTTCCTGCTCGACGCCAACGAGCCCAACGCCGCCACCCGCTTCATCTCCCTCGACCAAGTCCAGATCTTCACCTCCGCCACCGGGGGGCAGACCACCACCAACGTCGCCTCCCTGGGCGACCTCGTCTACGACCTCGACGCCGGCGGCGACAACTGGATCCACCTCGACGCGTCCCTGGACAGCGGCTCGGGCGAGGGCGACATGACCATGCTCGTCCCCGTCTCGGCCTTCGGCAACGTCGGGCCCGGCACCTTCGTCTACCTCTTCTCCCGCTTCGGCGACAACCACGCCGCCCAGGGCGGGTTCGAGGAATGGGCGACCCGCGGCACGATCATCCCTACACCCACCGCCGTCTGGGTCGGCGGGGCCTGCCTCGCGGGCATGGGCCTCATCCGCCTCTACCGGCGGCGGCACCCCGGGCTCCTGGCGTAAGTATCCACGCGGTTTGGCGACGCGGGGGCGGGGCAGGCGTAACTCGTCTGGCCCGCCCCATTTCCTGCGCCCCGCCCGCTAGCATCCGCTCCCGCCCCCCATCCACCCTGGCCGGAGCCACGCATGCCCTCCCTGACCGAGACCATCGCCATCGCCATGGAGCAGGCCGCCCGCGGCCGCATTGCCCAGGCGATGGACGACCTGCGCAAGCAGCTCACCACCCACCCCGACAGCGCCGACCTGCACGAGTCCCTGGGCATCCTGGCCATGCGCACCGGGCAGCTCGACCAGGGGCTGTACCACTTCGAGAAGGCCGCCGGGCTCGGCCGCCCCCGCGCCGACTACCTCTCCAACTACGGCACCGCCCTGAACATGAAGGGGCGGACGCGGGAGGCCGCGGAGCAGTTCCAGAAGGCCGTGCAGCTCGCGCCGACGTACTTCCCGGCCCAGCTCGGGCTTGGCAGCTCCCTCATCGGCACCGGGGACTACGCGGGGGCGATCGAGGCCGGGCGCCAGGCGGCAGCGCTGGCGCCCGCGCGCCCGGAGCCCTGGAACAACCTGGCCCTGGCCCTCCTGAGCGCCGGGCGCAGCGGCGAGGCGGTGGCCACGCTGCACCAGGCGCTGGCGACGCTGCGCGACCACCCGCTCCTGCTGAACGTGCTGGTGCAGTCGCTCAACTACCGGCCGGAGGCCGACCCCGCCTCGGTGCTCGAGGAGCACGCGCGGCTGGGCCGCGTGCTCGCGCAGCTCGGCGGCGGCCTGTACCCGACCTTCGATGGCCCCGACCCGGAGCGGCCGCTCCGCATCGGCTACCTCTCCCACGAGTTCCGCGACCACCCGCTGGTCTCCTTCGTCGAGCCGATCCTCCAGAACCACAGCGCCGGCTTCGAGGTCCACTGCTACGCCGCGGGCGCTGCGCCCGACGCGACCACCAAGCGGCTCCAGAAGCTGGTCAAGCATTGGACCGACATCTCCCGCATGGGGGATGAGCAGATCGAGCGGGCGGTGCGCGGGGACCGCATCGACATCCTCGTCGACCTCTCGGGGCACTCGACGGGCTCGCGGGTCTCCGCCTTTGCGCGGCGGCTGGCGCCGGTGCAGATCAGCTACCTCGGCTACCCCAACACGACGGGGCTCAAGGACATGGACTACCGCATCGTCGACGGGCGGACGGACCCGGAGGGCGCCGAATCCCCTGGGACGGAGAAGCTGCTGCGGCTGGAGGGGTGCGCGTACTGCTGGCTGGCCCCGGCAGCGCCCGCGCCGGTGAAGCGGGAGGGCGCGGCGGTGTTCGGGAGCTTCGCGTCGGCCGCGG
>JAEYVB010000017.1 GCA_023429345.1 Planctomycetota bacterium | reverse complement strand
GGACTGTTCAGTTCGTCGAGCGCTGCCCGGAGGGGGTGCTGGAATGGATCGTTGACAACGATCTCCTGGTCCGCTACGCGCTCGCGATGACCGACGACGGCGGGCAGGCGCTGCTGGCGCCGCCCGGCGCGCGTGGCGCGGAATGGCGCACGTCGGAGGTTTTCCCTTTCGAGGACGCCCTGACGACGTGGCCGATCGGGTTCACCGCCGACAACGGAACTATGTACATGCAGGAGTCGCGCGGCCGCGATACGGCCGCCCTCTTTGCGGTCAATCTCGCAACCGGCGAACGGACGCTGCTGGCCGAGGATGCGGGGGCGGACCTCGGGGATGTGCTCATCCATCCGACATCGAGGGAGGTGCAGGCGGTTTCCTTCGGGCGGCTGAAGCCCGAGTGGCGGGCGCTGGATGAGGGCATCGCGGCGGACCTGGAAGAACTCGCCGGGCTCGGCGAGGACGGCGTCTTTGATGTGGTCTCCCGCTCGGACGATGACCGGGTGTGGCTCGTGCTGGTGCGGAACGACGACGGGCCGGGGAAGTACTACCTGTACCGTCGCGGGGTGGAGGGGGGGGACCCGAAGTACCTGTTTGCGGACCGCGAAGCGCTGGCCTCGCTACCGCTGGCGCCGATGCGCCCGGTCACGATCCGATCGCGCGATGGCCTGGAGTTGGTGAGCTACCTCACGCTGCCGCTGCCGGCCGCGGCCAAGGGGGCGGAGCGCCCGGCGGGTCCGCTGCCGATGGTGCTGCTGGTGCACGGGGGCCCGTGGGCGCGGGATGAGTGGGGCCTGAACGCGATGCACCAGTTGCTGGCGAACCGGGGGTACGCGGTCCTGAGCGTGAACTTCCGTGGGTCGACGGGGTTCGGGAAGGCGTTCCTTAACGCCGCCCGGATGGAATGGGGTGGCAAGATGCACGACGACCTGATCGACGCCGTCGAGTGGGCGGTGGCGGAAAGAATCGCCGACCCCGGGCGGGTCGCGATCTTCGGGGGGTCGTACGGCGGGTACGCGGCGCTGGTCGGGCTGACGTTCACCCCGGAGACGTTCGCGTGCGCGGTCGACATCGTGGGGCCCTCGAACCTGGTCACGCTGATGGAGACGATCCCCGAGTACTGGAAGCCGGCGCTCGTGCTGTGGCGGACGCGGGTGGGCGATGTGATGACCGAGGAGGGGCGGAAGCTGCTGGAGTCGCGGTCGCCGCTGAACTTTGTCGACCGCATCCGCCGGCCGCTGCTGATCGGGCAGGGGGCCAACGACCCGCGGTTGAAGCAGTCCGAATCGGACCAGATCGTGCGGGCGATGCGGGAGCGGTCGATCCCGGTGACGTACGTGCTCTTCCCCGATGAGGGGCACGGCTTTGCGCGGCCGGAGAACCGGCTGGCGTTCTTCGGGATCGCGGAGGCGTTCCTCGCGGAGCACCTCGGGGGGCGGTACGAGCCGCTCGACGGTGCGCTGGAGGCGTCGTCCGCGGAGGTGCGCGTGGGTGCTGAGCAGGTGCCGGGTCTGAAGTAGCCGGGGCCCGCCCTGCACAACAGCGTTTTCCTATGATCGCTCGTGAGCGATGATCGCGTGGAACTCACCCGGGATGGTTCGCCCATGGGGCCGGGTGATGTGCTGCGCGATGCCGACCCGGACGACTCGGCGGCGGGAGGGCGGGCGGGGGGGCGGGCGGGGGATCTGAGCGATCCGGCCGATAGGGACGAATCGTTCATGGTGCCCGACGAGGGCGGTCTGCGAGAGAGGCTGGACCGGCTGCTCGAGAAGTCTCGGATGCTCTCGAAGGTGCCGGGCGTCTACCTGATGAAGGACGGGCAGGGGCGCGTGATCTACGTGGGGAAGGCGGCGAACCTGCCGGACCGGGTGTCCTCCTACTTCGTCCCGTCCACGGACCTGGGGTTCAAGAAGCAGCCCATGCTGGCTTCGGTCGAAGACTTTGAGGTGATCCAGTGCGAGGGCGAGTGGGAGGCCCTGCTCGTCGAGAACCGACTGATCAAGGACCTCAAGCCGCGCTTCAACGTGCGGCTCGTGGACGACAAGACCTTCCCGTACCTGGCGATCACGATGCGGGAGGATTTCCCGCGCGTGTTTGTGACACGGAACCCGTCGGACCCGGACCTGCGCGGGGCGAAGATCTTCGGGCCCTTCACTGCCGTCGGGGCGCTCCGCGAGGCGGTGCAGCTGCTGCAGCGGGTCTTCAAGTTCCGGACCTGCTCGATCGACATCGTCGACGGCGACGAGAAGCTGAAGTACTTCCGGCCGTGCCTGCTGTACTCCATCGGGCAGTGCACCGCCCCGTGCGCGGCCAAGATCGGGCGTGACGCCTACCGGGAGGATGTGGACCGGTTCGTTCGGTTCCTCGACTCCAAGCGGTCGGTGATGCTGCGGGAGATGCGCGAAGAGATGGAGCGGGCCGCGGCCGGGCTGCGGTTCGAGAAGGCCGCGACGCTCCGGGACCAGATCAAGGCCATCGAGAAGCTCGACGAGCGCGGGACCCGGGAGATGGGGTGGCAGCCGGAGACGGAGGCGGCGTACCTCGACCCGAAAAAGGGCCTGCGCAGCCTGCAGAAGACGCTGGGGATGGAGTCGCCGATCCGCTGCCTGGAGGCGATCGACATCGCGCACCTGCAAGGGGGTGAGACGGTGGGGAGCAAGGTGACGTTCGTGGACGGGCGGCCCCTGAAGAACGAGTACCGCCGCTTCCGGATCAAGAGCGTGGACGGCGGGAACGACGATTACTCGAGTATCCGGGAGGTGGTCAGCCGGCGTTACCGCGAGGCCGGCGCGGGGCACGAGCTGTACCCGGACGTGATCCTGATCGACGGCGGGCTGGGGCAGCTCCACGCGGCGCTCGAGGCGTTCGAGTCGCTGGGGGTGAAGCCGCCGATGGTGATCAGCCTGGCGAAGAAGGAGGAGCTGATCTACGTGCAGGACCGGGCGGAGCCCATCCGGCTGGGCCGCGACAACGCGGGGCTGCGGCTCTGCCAGGCGATCCGGGATGAGGCGCACCGGTTCGCGCAGCACTACCACCATATTTTGCGGAGGAAGAAGACGCTGGAGGAGGAGTAACGTTGACTCGGAGCGGGTTCACCGCGGAGAACGCGGAAAAGCGCGGAGTGGGGACATGGGGAAGAAGCTTTGCTGCTCGCCTGAACCGCCGATCCATGTGCCGATCCGAACCGCATTCCTCCGCGAGCTCTGCGCACTCCGCGGTGTAATCCGCGGTTCAACTTCTGGAAGTACACTGTTATGCGGAAGGAGAACGCCATGCCCAAGCAACCTCTTGTCGCCGTTGTCCTCGCCGGCTCTGGCCGCGGGGATGGGTCGGAGATCCACGAGTCGGTGAGCTGCCTGATCCACCTGGCGAGGCTCGGCGCGAGTTACCAATGCTTCGCCCCGGACCAGCCGCAGGCGGATGTCATCAACCACCTGACGGGCGAGCCCGCGAAGGGGGAGAGCCGCAACATGCTCGTCGAGGCCGCCCGTATCGCCCGCGGCGACATCAGGCCGATCACGCAGCTCCGCGAGGCCGACTTCGACGCGGTGGTCTTCCCCGGCGGCTTCGGCGCTGCCAAGAACCTCTGCACCTTCGCGAAAGATGGAGAGAACTGCACGGTGCTCCCGGAGGTCGAGCGCGTGGTGAATGGCTTCCATGCGGCCCGCAAGCCCATCGCGATGTGCTGCATCGCCCCCGTCATCGGCGCCCGCGTGCTGGGCAAGAAGGCCGGCGGCCCGGGCGTGAATGTCACGATCGGCGACGACAAGGGCACGGCCAGCGCCATCAGCGCCTGGGGCTCATCCAACATCGTCAAGGCGGTCACCGAGGCCGCGATCGATGAGGCTAACCGCGTGAGCACAACGCCCGCCTACATGTACGGCGAGGCCAGCCCCTGGGAGGTGTACCAGGGCATCGGCGAGATGATCGAGCGGATGATGGCGATGATGGGGAGCGGCCGGGCCGCGTTGCAGACCGCGTGAGATGCACATCGTCCTGCGCCGGGATCTCACCGCCTCATGAAAGAAAGTGCCCCGGGGATCGGCCCCGGGGCACTGGCTTGGTCTCCGATGTTCTGGTCAGCGGCAGCCCGCGGCGAAGGTCTGCAGGAAGCAGGTGAAATCGGCGACGTTGAGGGTCGGCTGGGCCGTGCTCTGGTCGCAGTTGGCGTAGCTCTCGCCGGCGGCGAAGCGCTGCAGGAAGCATGTGAAATCGGCGACGTTCAGGACCGGCTGCGTGGTGGAGCCGTCGCAGTTGGCGTAGCAGGATGTGGCGCCGATCATCGCCTGGACCGCGGCGGCATCGGACTGATCCACGATGAGATCGCCGGTGACATCCGCGGAGAGGTCGAAGCCCACCGCCTCGTCGAGATCGTCCCAGTTAGCCGCGCCGTCGGTGACGAAGGCGTTGCCGGTGAACTGGCCCGTGATGTAGGCGAGATCGGCGGCGTCGATGATGCCGTCCGCGCCGACGGGCGCCCAGCCGCGGGCGATCCCGCCGGAGCCGACGACATCCGCGGCCGCGTACCCGGGCTGGTACATCCCACCCCCGGCGATCGTGGTCCCGAAGAAGTTGCCGTTCCCGGTCAGGGCATCCCACGCGTTGTCGATCGCCTCGAACCCCTTCTTACGGTCGAGCCGGCCGGTCGCGGGGTCGATCGCGAGGCCGTCGGCCCAGTAGCGGACGTCTCCGGCATCGAAGTTGCCGTTGCCGTCGAAGTCGCCGAGGATCTCGATGACCGCATCCGTCGCGACCGCGCCCGCGATCGTGCCGGCGGGCGGGGCCCACGCCGGGCCGCCCTGACGCTGGCGGTAGGCCTTGAGCATTTCAGTAGCATCGTCCAGGTTCCGCGCGCCGTCGCCGTTGAAATCGCCGGCGATTCGGTTGCGGGCGGTGAGGTTGTCGCCGTAGCTGACGATGCCGCCCGCCTGGTCGATGTAGTTGGCACCGTTCGGGACGTTGTCGGAGTACGTGACGCCGACCGTGCGGGCCGGGACCTTGCCGTTGAGCGTGACGGAGCCGAAGCTGCCGAACGCGGGGCTGGCCAGCGCGTGGTTGACGCGGAGGAAGTCCTGCAGCGGCTGGTTCAGGTCGGGGTTGGGCGTCATGGTGGTCGGCTCGAGCTTGGCCTGGATGGCGTCGGTCGCCGCGATCAAAAGCGTCGTGGTCGCCAGGAACTCGCCGGGGGTGAAGAGCGTGGCCGAGCCGCCGGGGATGCTGTTGAAGGCGGTCACCGAACGGGTGATGTTGTTGAGGTAGGCGGCCGCGGCGGGGTTGGGCATGCGGGGGTTGGTGTTGCCCGCATCGCCCCCGATCTCGTTCTGATTCCGGGGATCCCCGATGGTGGCGAAGATCGCGGGCCCCCCGATCACGTAGGCCGAGGGGTTCACGGAGGGATCGTTGTCGAGCACGTTGTCGATGCCGGGCCGGCCGTAGGCGGTCGCGCCCGAGAGGTCGCACATCACGGCCAGGACCTCCAGGCGACCGGCGCTGAGCCAGGGGGAGCTGCCCGTGCCGCGCTCCGCGCCGGTGTACCCAATGGCGAGGCGGTGGTTGATGACGGTGGTCTCGATATCGCCCGAGCCGATCTTGTTGGCGGGGACGAAGCTCGGCCCGAGCTTGTGCTCATCGGCGAGCACGGAGCCGCCCACGCCCTCCTGGCCCCCGACGTTGTCGCCGA
>JAEYVB010000431.1 GCA_023429345.1 Planctomycetota bacterium | reverse complement strand
ATTGCAGCAGACCCGTGACCGGGTCATCGTCGTTGGCGGCGATCCCCAGGCCCGTGGGGGTGAAGAGGAAGAGCTGCGTGTCGATGTTGGCCCCGCCCGTCGTGGTCGCGGAGAATGAGTTCGGAGTGCAGAGCTTGATGCGGTACATGTCCGCATCGCCGGCGGTCAGTTGGCCGCGGATCCGTGCTAGAGCCCCGTCGCCCGTCGCGGGCTGCGCGGTCCCGGGGAGATCGCCGGCGTCGGCGACCTCCAGCAGCAAGTCCGCGGGCGCCGGGCAACTTGTCGGGCACGGCAGGCCGGTTCCCTGGTAGACACCCCCGGAGGCGACGCACTGCGCCTCGGTCATGATCAGGCAGGTTGTATCGGGCAGGCAGCACCCGCCGGTGGGAGCGCTCCCGATCTGCACGGTGTCAAGGCCGATGTAGTTCGATCGGCTCCCCTGCGGCCCGCCCTGCTCGACGACGTACCGGAAGGCGACACGGCACGGAAGCGGGTCGGGCATCTGCGGGATCGTGATCTCGAACTGCGTCCAGACCGTCGGGTATCCACCCACGGTGGCGTAGGTCGGGTTGATATCCAGGAGAAGGTTCGTGAACGAGCCGACATCCGTCGGTGTCGTGGGGATGACACTCGCGCCGCCGTCGGTGCTCAGGCGGACCTGGAGGCGATCGGCGTACTGAACGGGCGATTCGGTCCGCGTGAAGAATCGGATAGTGCTTCCGGTGCCGATCACGACGACCGGCGAGACCAGCCAGGCGCTGATCGTCTCCGGGGCGCTGGCGCCCGCGGTCGCGCCGAAATCCGCGGCGATGTACGAGTTGGCAGGTCCCGACTGGGCGACAAAACGCAGCGGGTCGCCCTGGAACCAGCCCGAGCCCACGGGGGCCTGGCTGGCGTTCTGGAACGTCCAGCCGAAACCCGGCAGGAGCCCCACATTCTCGAAGCCTTCGACGACCTGCCCCTGAGCCAAGCCCGCACAGAGGGCCAGGGCGCCCGCGCTGAGAATCTTCTTCATGTTCCCTCCGGACCGCCCCCCACCAAGGGTACCTCACGCCGGTGAGCCGGCAACCCCACCGTTCGGTCAACTCCCCCGGACGGATCCCGCACTGGTAAAATCAGGATTCTGAGACGTCGTAGGCCGCGGCGTAGGTCCCAGAACGCAGCTTGATCAGTTGCCGCACGATGTCGTTGGCCAGGGCGGAAGCCCCAATCCGGAATCGATCCGGATGCAGCCAGGCATCTCCCAGGGTCTCCTTGATCATGACCAGATAGTGCAGGGCCTGCTTGGCCGTCCGGATTCCCCCGGCGGGCTTGACGCCAACCACGCTCCCGGTCCGCAGGAACTGGTCCCGCACTGATTCCAGGAGGACCAGCGTGACCGGCATGGTGGCCGCGGGCTGCACCTTCCCGGTGCTTGTCTTGACGAAATCAGCCCCGGCGGCAATGGCCAGGTCGCTCGCGCGGCGGATGTGGTCGTAGGTTTCGAGTTCCCCGGTCTCGAGGATCACCTTGAGGTGAGCCGGCCCGCAGGCGCGCTTGACTTCCTGGATTTCGGCGAAGACCTCCGAGTAGCGCCCGGCGAGGTAAGCGCCCCGGTTGATGACCATGTCGATCTCGTCCGCGCCGTCCGCGACGGCGCGGAGGGTGTCATCGACACGGACCGGGAGCGGGTACTGGCCGCTGGGGAAGCCGGTGGCGACCGACGCGACCTTCACGCCGCTGCCCGCGAGCTCCTCGCGGGCGATCGCAACCAAGGTCGGGTAGACGCACACGGCGGCGACGGGCGGCACACGCTCGCCCAGAACTTCCTCATCGCGTTCGAAGGGTCGGACTGCTTTCTGGCAGAGGGCGCGGACCTTCTCCGGCGTGTCCTTGCCCTCGAGCGTCGTTAGATCGATCATCGACATCGCCAGGAGCAGGCCGCGGCGCTTGGCCTCGCTCTTGATCGATCGCTTCGCGAAGGAGGCGGCGCGTGCCTCCAGCATCACGGGATCGACGGTGGGGCTTCGACTGCTGGAGATCGGCACAGAGAACTCTAGGAAACGCGCGCGTCCGGGGTCGCGGCTGGTCGAGTCGCGACCGCATCGAGGAACTCCCGGACGGCCTGCCCGGATTCGCGGGCGAACTCGGGAACCGTCCAGAGATTGTTGTGGCCGGCCCCCTGGATCTCCACGAACCGCGCACCGGCCCGATCGGCCAGGAAGCGGGCCTCGCTCGTTGGCGAGATCTCGTCCGCAGCGCCCTGGAGCACCAGAGTGGGCGGGAGGTCGCGGGTCCACAGGGCGCGGTCGAGCCTGATTCTCTTGCCCAGCAGCACTCGCAGAAGGCCGAGCGCGGGCCCGAGAGTGGTTGCGTACGGGAGCCCGCGGAGTCGCAGGACGTTGCGGGCGGGCGTGTCCGCGTACCGATAGGGACTCTCTGCAATGACCCCGGCGAAGTCGCTCCCGTTGCAGGCCGCGGCCATCGAAACGCCGGCGCCCAGCGACCAGCCGTAGAGCACGATGGGCACATCGCGGGCGTCGCGGGACTCGCTCGTGAGGCGATCGACGAGGGCGCGAAGGTCGTTCCATTCGCCGGCGCCGAGTTCGCAGATTCCAGCGGCATCGCCATGGCCCGGCAGGTCCCAGGCGATGATCCGCGACGCCGCCGGGGCGAGGATGTCCAGGCGTGTCAGAGCCCCCAGCCGCGAATCGCCCCATCCGTGCGTGAGGATGATCACCGGGCCGCCCGCCAGGTCGCCGGGGATGTCCCAGACCGGGAGCTCGCGGCCGCGGGAGCGAAAGGTCCATGCCGTGAAGGCGCGGGAGCAGGGGAGTTCGCCGGGGTCGCCCGGCCGCCCCCGAGAAACGGCCGACGCGTAGGTCCGGCGGGGCGGGTGCGTCAGCATCCACGCGGTGTACGCAACGGCGGCGCACCACGCGAGCAACAGGCCGGCGAGCAGGAACAGCACGAGCCCGATCACGCCGCGCCTCCGGGACGCATCAGCCGAAGAGGTTGACGATGTCGTTGAAGGTGACGACGACGAACATGGTGCCGATGAGCAGCAGCCCGATCATCGTTGTGACGTTCTGCACTTCGACGGAGACCGGCTTGCCCCGGACCTGTTCGAGCACGAGGAACAGGAACTGACCGCCGTCGACGATCGGCAGCGGGAGGAAGTTGATCACCGCGAGATTGACGCTGATCAGGGCCATGAAGAAAAGCAGCCAGATCCCGCCGCGCTCGGCGACTTTGGTCCCCATCTGGGCGATGCCGACCGGTCCCTTGAGGTGCTCGACCTTCACCGTTCCCTGGAAGAGCCGGGCGAACGTGAGGTAGGTCATCTTCATGACTCGTTGCGTTTTGTTTATGCCCATCCGCACGGCGTGCAGCGGGCCCGTCGCCTTCAGGACGAACTCCTTGGGCTGAAACGCGAGCGCTGTCACCGGGCTCCGCCACCCCAGCACATCGAGGCGGGCGAGGTCGTCGGACGAAAGCGACCACGAGACCGTTTCCCGTACCGGCTCGCCTGCCCCTTGGTCGGGCACGGGGAGTTCCAGCACCACGGGCAGGGCGGCGAGCGCGGAGCCCTCCGCGGCGGCCTTGGCTGCGGCAG
>JAEYVB010000371.1 GCA_023429345.1 Planctomycetota bacterium | reverse complement strand
TCGGGCGGGCGCGGCCCATGAACCAGCGGTAGAGGCCGCCGCCGTTGCGGAAGCGGTAGCGGAACTCATAGGGCTGGCCGCGGGATCGGGCCATGAGCCACTCGGCCTTGGCCCGATCGAGGTCCTCGGGGTGGAGCGCGCGGGTCCAGCCGTATCCGAGGGCTTCCTTCTGAGGGATGCCGGTCACCTCGGTGAAGCGGCGGTTCACGTAGTCGCAGGGGCCGTCGGGCAGGCAGGTATAGATGACGTCGGGGATGTCGTCGGCGACGGCGCGGAATCGGGCCTCGCTCTCGCGGAGGGCTCGCTCGGCGCGTTTGCGGTCGGTGCAGTCTCGGCCGAGCACCTGAATGGCGGGTTCGCCCTCCCAGGGGACGCGGACGGATGTCACTTCCCCCTCGATGATGCCGCCATCCGCCCGGACCCACTGGGCCTCGAGGAGGGGCGCGGGCTCGCCGGACTGCATCATGATGACCATGCGTTCCCGCATGATGGCCCGCCACGCGGGGTGGGCCAGCTCGAAGACGTTCATGCCGACCAGCGTCGGGTAGTTAAAGAGCCGTTCGGCGGCGGGATTCGCGAAGCGCACGCGCTCGTCGGCGCCGTAGACCACCACGGCGTCGGGGGCGAGTTCGATCATGGCGCGGTAGCGCTCCGCGCTGGCCCGACTTGCCTCGGCGGCGGCGTGGGCCTCGGCGGCCGCGGCCTGCCACCGGAGGGCAGCGCAGCGCTGGAAGTTGCCCAGCACGATGAGGGCAAGACCGATAACCAGCATCAGGGCCATCCCGACGACGCCGGTGGTGACATCGCGGTACCAATCGACGAAGAGCCAGGCGCTGAGGACGGTGCCGACGCCGAGCGTGATGGCTCCGGGGAGCCATCCGGCCCAGAGCGTGACGGCGATGACGGCGGGGTAGAGGGTGAGGTAGGGGATGCGGTCATGAGCCCAGGGCTCTACGAGCGCTCTGAGAACGATGGCGATGCCCGATGCGGCCAGAGCAACCGAGACGGAGACCGCCAAGGGCGCACCGCGCCCCGGACGAATCAGCGACCCTGCAACAGGTTGCACTTGATACTCCTCGGTCTCCTGACGAGATCAGCATACCAGAAAACCCCGAACATCCACATGGTTAAACCCCCCAGCTTGTTTGAGCGTTACAACGTAGGTCGTTGTACGGGTCATGCGAGCGGGCGTGGTCGGCGTGCCAGTTGCCGGACGCGGCCGGGAGGGCATAGACTGCGATCGTTCGGGCTTTGATAAGCTCCGAGTGTGGGGCGGGCCCGGCTCAAGGAGACGAAGCTATGACGATCCGAACGATGGTGGCGGTGGCCGGCGTGCTGTGCATGGCCGGCGCATCGCTGGCCCAGGTCCGTGACTCCGAGCGCGGGGCCCAGCCGCCGGCGAAGGCCCCGTCGCAGCCGCAGCCGAGCCAGGAGGAGATGCAGGCCGCGTGGATGGCCACGATGGAGCCGGCGGAGGAGCACAAGCGCCTGGACCCGATGATCGGGGAGTGGGAGACGACCGCCCGCTTCTGGATGGAGCCGGGCACGGAGCCGATGGAGGGCAAGGGCAAGAGCACGATGGAGTGGGTGCTGGGCGGGCGGCACATCAAGCAGACGTTCACGGGCAACTTCATGGGCCAGCCCTTCGAGGGGCTCGGCTACACCGGCTACGACCGCGTGAAGAAGAAGTACATCGGGACGTGGATGGACACGATGTCCACGAGCGCGATGCACAGCGAGGGCGAGTACGACGCCCCCTCGGGGATGATCGTGATGCACAGCGCGTTCGTCGACCCCTTCGGGCGCGAGATCAAGGGCCGGGAGACCCTGAAGCTGGACGGCCCGGACATGATCATCTTCACGATGTACCACACCGAGCCGGGCAAGCCGGAGGCGAAGGTCGGGGAGATCACCTACAAGCGCGCGGGCACGAGCGATGCGGACGCGGCCATCGAGCCCGCGAGGCCGGCGAACCCCGGCGAGGGCGGCGGGCGCTGAACGCGGCCGCTGACAAGGAACGTGCGCCGGCCCCGGCACGGAACCGGGGCCGGCTTCTTTGTGCGCTTACAGGCGCATCATCTCGGGGAGCTCGCCGACGAGCGGGCGGGCGTAGTCGAGGAACTTCCGCGAGACGTTGTTGCCGCCCTCGATGAACTCCGGCGGCATGCGCCGGGTCTTGGCGGCGACGGCGGAGAGCTCGATCTGCCGGAAGCGGCTCTTGTAGGGCTCGCTGGAGATGCGCTCGATGGCGACCGAGCCGGAGCGCTGCCCCTTGGCGGCGAGCTTCACGGCGAACTCCGCGGCCTTGCGGGCCTCGCGGGAATCGATCGGCGAGGGGTCGGGCCAGCAGCGCTGCAGGTAGCCGAAGGTGTCGGCGCGCACGCGGAGCTTGCCGCCGGTCCTGAGGTTGTCCTTGACGAGGTCGGCCAGGGCGTCGCCCAAGGCGCTCACGCCGGAGAGCTGGACGTTCCCGTGGGCGTCCTGGTCGAGCTTCTGGGCGAGGGTGGTGGCGATGGCGCGGCCGCCCGTATCGACGATCCCCTCGCTCACGGCGACCTGGCAGCGGCCGAGCCGCGCGTACACGGCCTCGACCTCGGCGAGGAAGCGGTCCTTCTCGAAGGGGACCTCGGGGAGGTAGATGAGGTGCGGGCCGTTGCGCTCCGAGCCCTTGCCGCGGCCGCGGGCGAGCGCGGAGGCGGCGGTGAGGAATCCGGCGTTGCGGCCCATGACGACGTTGATCTTGACGCCGGGGAGGCTGGCGTTGTCCATGGAGTCGGCCATGAAGGCGAAGGCCTGGAATCGCGCGGCGGAGGGGTAGCCGGGGGTGTGGTCGCTCTCCATGAGGTCGTTGTCGACGGTCTTGGGGATGTGGAAGCAGCGCATGTCGTAGCCGTCGCGCTGGGCGAGCTCGCTGACGATGCGGCAGGTGTCCGAGGAGTCGTTGCCGCCGATGTAGAAGAAGTAGCGGATGTTGGCCTTCTCGCAGGCTTCGAGGATCTTGCGGCAGTAGTCCTCGTCGGGCTTGTCGCGGCTGGAGCCCAGGGCCGCGGCCGGGGTCCGGGCGACGGCCTTGAGGTGCTTCTCCTTCTCCTTGCCCAGATCGACGAGCTCGCCCCGGACGAGGCCGTTTACGCCGTGGCGCATGCCGTAGATCTTCTTGACGTGCCCGAACTCGCGGAGGGCGGCGACGGCCCCGTAGAGGGACTGGTTGATCACGGCGGTGGGCCCGCCGGACTGGCCGATGGCGGCGTTTCCCTTGATCAGCGGAGCGTCGTCGTCGCCGGGCATGCGTGGGGTCTCCTGTGGGCGGCATGATACCGGGGGCACGGGGAGGGCCGATCGCTGGCCGCGGATGTGAAGAAGGCCCGGGCGGCGGGACGTAGGATCGGTCATGGCGGTGCGGCGGATCGGACTACTGACCGGCGGGGGCGACTGCCCGGGGCTCAACGCGGTCATCCGCGCGGTGACGCTGGCGGCGCGGACGCACGGGATCGAGGTGGTGGGGATCGACGACGGCTTCCTGGGGCTGATCGAGGACCGCACGCGGCC
>JAEYVB010000366.1 GCA_023429345.1 Planctomycetota bacterium | reverse complement strand
CCCCCATGCTGATCGACATGGCCTCATGGTGGGAGGTCGCCGCGATCGTCTCGGGCATCCTGCTCATCGTCCTGGAGATCTTCGTCCTCCCGGGCTTCGGCGTCTTCGGCGTGCTCGGCCTGCTCTTCCTTTTCGGCGGCCTCGTCGGCACCTTCATCCCCAGCGGCGCCTTCTTCCCCGATTCCCCGCGCCAGCGGACCGACATGCTCTACGGCGTCACCACGCTGGTCCTTTCCATGGCCAGCGCCGGCGTCCTCATGTACTTCATCGCCAAGCACTTCGCCACCCTCCCCATACTCGGGCGGCTGGTCCTCAAGGGCGGCATCGAGATCAACGAATCCGAGACCGACCCCCTCCTGGCCGCCATGGCCGCGCCGGCGACCGAGGTGAAGGTCGGGATGACCGGCCGGGCCATCACCTCCCTCCGGCCCGCCGGCCAGGTGGAGCTGGGGGGCGCGATCCTCGACGTCGTTGCCGACATCGGCTACATCGAATCCGGGGAACCCGTCCGGGTCAGCAGCGTCAGCGGCTTCCGCGTCGGCGTCGAGCGGGCCTGATTTCACCTACACTCCCGCCGTGCCCGCAAGCGAAGCCATGCTGTTCTGGGGACTGGGGCTGCTGGCCATCGGCCTGCTCCTCATCATCGTCGAGGTTTTCGTCCCCTCCGGCGGCCTGATCGCCCTCACCGCGACCGGCTCCTCCATCGCGGGCGTTTACTGCCTTTTCCGCCACAGCACGACCTGGGGCCTGGCGGGCATTCTCATCATGCTCGTCCTCGGGCCCGCGGTGATGGCCTTTGCCCTGAAGGTCTGGCCCAGCACCCCCATAGGGCGGCGCATCATGGGCGAGCGGCCGCAGGAGGTCGTCGAGGCCGAGCGGCTCGCCGAGCTCCGCCAGCGGGAGGAGTGGCAGGCCATGGTCGGGGCCGAGGGCATTGTCATCACCGACCTCCGCCCGGTCGGCCTCGCGGAGATCGACGGCCGCCGCTACGAGGTCCTCGCCCAGAACAGCTTCATCCCCGCCGGAACCAGGGTCCGCGTCTCCGTCGTGGAGGGCACGCAGATCAAGGTCCGGGCCATCACCTGAGCCGGCCCCCGACCGCCTGAACCCCGCCTCAAGGCCGAATCACCCGGTGTTCACCCCGCCCTCAAGCCCGCAGGGTAGAAATGGGCAAGGAGGTGGACGATGCTGTCGTGGATCCTGATCATCGTGCTGTTGCTGCTGGTCCTGGGGACCGTCCCCGCGTACCCCTACAGCCGCAAGTGGGGCTACGGGCCCAGCGGAATCCTGGGGGTGATCCTGGTCATCCTGGTCGTTCTCATGCTCATGGGCATGCTGAACTTCTGATCGCGGCGTGACGCCGGGCCGCATCCCGGCCACAATGCGCCCATGACACAGGAACTCGGACCCCGCGCGGCGTACGAGCGCCGCGTCTGGCGGCTTGCCTATCTCCTCACCGGCAACGCCCCGGGCGCTGCGCTCCTCGTCGACCGGATCCTCCGCGACCAACCCAGCCTCGAGCAGCTCGAGCCGGCGCGACTGGACCGCGTCGTCGTTCAGCACGCCCGCGGCCTGCCCAGACCGAAAGCCCCCGCCCCGGTCCCCGCGCTCGCCTCCTTACGCCCCGAGGCTGCAAAGGCGCTCGACGCCGTCCGCGAGCTCCCCGAGCAGCCGCGCGAGGCCTGGGTGCTCGCCCGCGTCGATGAGGTCGATGAGCTCCACATGAGCCGGGCCATGGACTGCTCCAAGACGGCCGCCCGCAACCATTTGGCCGCCGCCGATCAGCAGATGAGCGCCCGCTTCGGCGCCAGCGCCGAGGCCGCGGCCAGCGCCATCCGTTCCTTCGCCGACAGCCTCGACCCCGGCCCCATCATCCAGGCGCACCGCCAGGAACGCCGCCGTCGCCTGAAGCTCCGGGCCATGTACATCGCCGGCGCATCGCTTGTCTCCCTCCTCGTCATCGCGCTCGCGCTCCTCCAACGCTGGTTCGCGTGACACGGGCATCCCTGCCCGTGCACCCGCTACCTCCGTGCTTCCTCGTCTCTCACCCACGCCTGGTTAAACACGCCCACCCCCCGCGCTTGACCCGTGCCCCCGCATCTACCGTGCGGGTCGAGCCCGAGTGTTTCCCCCGCGCGCGCGGGGGGCGGGGCTCGAAAAGGGGGATCACTATGGCACGCAGCAACAGCACCCGGTCCGGGCGACGCTCGCAGCGCACCGGGCAGCGACTGCTCGGCGGCATCGAGATGGACCACGAGATCGACGAGATCGGCGTCGCCGGCCGCGGCGAACGCAGCGGACGAAACTCCGATCTCCTCGGCGCCCGCGGCCGCCCGGGCCAGCGCCCCGATATCGGCGCCGGCCGGGCCCAGCCCGCCGCGGAGCGCGCCCACCGCATCACGCAGCGCGGCGGCTTGGGCGCCGGCCTCGGGCCGCGTCCGCAGAGCCCCCGGAACGCTTCCGGCGGGCGCAGCGCCCTCGCCATCTCCGGGAATCGCGCCGAGATCACCATGAACGACCACGACCAGGAGCAACCCATGCAACGCACCAGACGCAGCGGCCTCAGCGCCAACCAGCTCATGAAGGACGAGGACGCCTTCAACCGCGCCAACGAGGGCGGCGCGATGTTCGAGCCCGACGATGAGGACACGGAAATGGAGGGCGGGAACACCGGCCGATCCTCCGGGCGCAGCCGCTCCCGGTCCACATCCTCCTCCCGCTCGGGTTCTCGCTCCGGGAGCACGGCCCGCCGCGCCGCCACCAGCCGCGGCTCCCGCTCCTCGAAGGCGAAGCGCCGCAGCGGGTCCTCGAACGCCTCCCGCTCCCGCGGCTCGACCGCGGCGCGCTCCGCCGGTTCCTCGCGGTCGGGTTCCTCGCGATCCGGCGCTTCGCGATCCGGCTCCCGCTCCGGCACGACCACCCGCAAGAAAGCCTCCAAGGCGTCCGGCTCGCGGAAGAAAGCCTCCCGTTCCGCCGGCGCTTCGCGCTCCCGCGGGAGCACATCGGCTCGCGGCGCCTCCCGCGCCGGCGGCGGACGCTCCCGCTCCGCCTCCAGCACATCCCGCCGCTCCTCCGGCACCGGCTCCTCCCGGTCCGCGGGCACGCGGAAAGCAAGCAAGCGGACCGCATCCCGCTCCGCCTCATCCCGCCGGACAGGCACCGCGCGGCGAACGGGAGGATCCCGCAGCTCCTCGCGGCGCTGACCACGCTCGTAAGGGGCCAGCAACTCGGAGAGCAGCACCCGCGGCCAACCGCCGGTGGTCGCCGCGCGCCCTAGCGCCGTGGCTCGAGCGGCATCACGATCCACAGAATGATGTAGACCAGGATCCCGGGGAATCCAACGGAAAGGATCGACGCCAGGATGTACGC
>JAEYVB010000356.1 GCA_023429345.1 Planctomycetota bacterium | reverse complement strand
CCGCGGCGACCACGGGGACGGGGTTATCGAACTGATCGAGGAGATGCTCGCCGACGACCTGGCCAGCCGCGATGCGGCGCTCATGCGGCAGCGCGTGCTCATCGGCCACCGGCTCGACGGGCGTCAGGTCCGGGTACCGCAGGTGCACAACATCGCGCTCTGGGGACCCGCGGAGGGGGGCCGCACGGCGGCCGCCGCCGGGTACATGGAGCGGCTGATCGAGGCGGGCTACCAGTGCTGCGTGATCGACCCACGGGGCGCGTTCGATGACCTGGAGCAGCTGACCTCCATCGGCACGACGGATCGGCCGCCACCGGTGGAGGATGTGCTCGACCTCCTGCGCAAGCCCGAACACCAGGTTGCGGTCGAGCTCTCCGGGGCCAAGGCGGAAGACCGGCCCGCGGCGTTCGCGAAGATCCTGGGCGCGTTGATGGAAATGCGCCGGCGCACCGGGCGGCCGCACTGGATCTTTGTCGATGAGGCCCACGGGCTCGCGCCGGAGGGCGGCGACCGGATCGCGGAGTTGCTGGCGGCGCAACCCTCGGGGCTGGTGGTGATGAGCGACGAGCCCGAGCGGATCGCGCGACCGCTGCTGTCGCTGGTCGGAACGGCCGCGGCAATGGGCGACGGGGCCCTCGACCTGCACCGCCGCTTCGCCGCCGTCCTCGGCGTGCCGCTCGCGGCCATGCCGCAGGCGACGCCCTACCAGGACGAATCGCTGGTCTGGGAGCGTGCGGAGCGGCAGGGGTACCTCATGCGGAACCTGCGGCCGCGCGAGGAAGCGCGGCGGCCGCAGCGGAAGCGGGCCGATGCGGACCTGGACGCGGAGCACAGCTTTTACTTCCGGGGTCCCGGCGACCGGCTGAACCTGCGGGCCCAGAACGTGGCGCTCTTCCTCCAGATCGGCTCCGGCGTGGACGACGAGACGTGGGAGTACCACCGCAGACGTGGGGATTACTCGCGCTGGGTGCGATCAGGGCTTCGGAACGAGGCCGCGGCCGCGGAGGTGGAGCGGATTGAAGCGATGGAGGTCGATCCGGCTCGGTCGCGGGAGCTTGTGAGAGCGGCGCTCGGGGCGCGATAGAAACGGCGCGGGCCACCCCGATCGGTGTGGATGACCCGCGCCGCTGTGTGAGAGCGACTGATTCCTGTCGGTGGGCGTCAATCCATATTGCCGCCATCGCCGCGGCCGGGAGCGCCGCCGCGGTTGCCGCCGCCCTGACCCTCCTTGCCGGCGAACTGACCCTGGTCGTCGCGGGTCTGTTGCTCGGCGGAGTGCTGCCCTCCCTTGATTTTGTCCTGCTGAGAAATGTTCCCCGCGGGGTTGCCGCGGTTCTGGTTCCCGCCGCGGTTCTGGCCTTGCCCCTGGTTCTGGTTCTGGTTCTGGCCCGGGTTCTGGTTCTGGTTGCGATTCTCGGCCATGATGTGATACTCCTTAGAAGATGCCTGGACGCCCGGCCCTCGCGCCGCGTGCGCGAAGATCAGCCGGGTGATTCGTTCGGGGGGTTGTCGGCGCGAACCTCGTCGCGGCCGGGCGGGATGGACGGGCCGCGCCCGCTCCCTGATTCGCCGGGATCCGATGGATCGCCGCCGGTGCGTCTCGAGGCTGGCTCACCGAAAAGTTCGCGCTGGTGCTTGCCCGGCCCCTCTTTGGGCGCGTTGCCCGGGCGCGCGGTGTCCCTCTGATCGCCCATGTCAAACCCTCCCCTTGACCGGTGCGGTGGCTGGCGGACTAAAGGAGGCCGGCCGGATGTCTCCGGTCGGTCCCTTCCCGGTCTTCAGTTCAGCGGTTATTCCCCTGATCGCTCGCTCCGGCGTTGCTGCCGGCGTGCGACCGCTGATTGTCCTGCCCCTTCTTGCGTCCGGCAAACTGACCACGCTGATCGCGGGTCTGCAACTGAGCGGAACGCTCGCCGCCGCGGACCCGATCCTGGTGCGTCAAGTTGTCGGCAGGGTTCCGCCGCCCTGAAGTATCCTGGTTACCGCCTCTGTCCTGGTCCGCCATGACCAACTCCTTGTGTCACTTCGCAAACTGGCGGGCCGCCCCGCCTACCCCCACGCGCGCCGCACCACGCGGTCGCACTCTCCTCCGTCGGGGATGGCTGCCGGTCGGCACGGGGGCCGGTATGCGGTTGACGCAACCTCGGGGGAGCCATGCCGTGCGCCCACCGGTTCCTTCCCTGACACGCGGATTGTGCGTCCCGGCTCTAAAACCGCAGTGAAAGCACCGTGAAACGACCTGTTGCACGGAGGGCGGCTTTATGAGCCGGTACGGGAGGGGCGGTTTGCTTGAACGACCTTGCGGCGGGCATCAGAAGACCGGGTGAACACGGTCTGAAAGCCCTTGAACAACAAGTTAAATCGGTGGCCGGCCGCCTCGAAAATCTACGTTCAAACGCGTTGGTTAGGGCTTACCCACCGGACGAGCCGCTCAGTCCCGCTTCTGGATCATCTCGTCGAGAAGCCGCTGCTCGGCGGTGCGGTAGCGGTCGAAGGCCTCCTGGAGGCGCCTGTTGAGTCGCTGCGCCTCGGCCTGGTCCACCGACCCGGTCGGGAGCCGGCCGATGACCTCGAGCGACTCGCTGGCGGCACGCAGGTCGCTCACCGCTTCGGCGTAGGTGCGGGCGGCGCTGTAGAAGAGCTCGGACTCCAGCTCCTTGGTGGTCGGCTGGTAGAAGAGCCGCCACGGGTTACGACGGACCTCCACCATCGTGAGCTTGGCCTGGTCAGCCGCGAGGCGGAGGTTGGCCAGGATGCGGCGGACGTTGGGGAGCTGCTCCTGGAGGAGCGTGTTCACGCTGCGCCCGGCCTGGGTGAACTCGTCGGCGCCGGCGCGGGCCCCCGAGAGGGTGTCGTTCAGGAGGGGGACGGACTCGGCGTTGACGCGGGCCGCGGCCTCGTCGATCGACGCGACGAATCGGTCGATGGCCGGGCGGTTCTCCTCGATCGCACGCTTGAGGGCATCCACGGAGTCCTGCGTGGAGGCAAGGATGGCATCCACGCGCCCGGTCCACTCCGGGGTGTGCTCGCGGATGTCGGCGGTCACGGCGTTGAAGTCTGTGACGGCGGTGCGGATCCCCTCAAGGGTCGGGTCGATCTCGTCTTCGACCTTCTGGGTCATGCGGTTGATGCGCTCGACGGCCTCCGAGGCCTGCGCGACCATGAGTTTGAACTGCCGGACCTGCTCGGGCCCGTAGCCGGCCTGGGCGAGGAACGCGGGCGGGGCGATGATGCCGGGCAGTACCTCGCCCTCCTGGAGGAGCGGGCTGTTGCCCTGCGGAGACTCGACCTGCGTGCCGTCGCCGGCCTGGGCGATGTTGATGGCGCTCATGTTGCCCAGGAGCGGACGCTCGAGGAACGCCCACGCATCCTCGAAAAGGACCACATCCGACCGGATTTTCACCAGGATGTCGACGCCGGCGGGGGGCTGCCCGGGCCCGGCCGGGCGGTAGAACCGGACCTCCGTGACGCGCCCCACGGGCTGGCCCGCGAGGAGGACGGAGGAGCCCTGCTTCAGGCCGCTGGTGCCCTCGACAAGACTGAAGCGAATGATGTAGTTCGTGGTGGCGATCATCCGTTCCTGGGCGCCGGAGATCACGATGCTCATCACCACCGCGAGGACGATGCCGCCGAGGACGAAGGCGCCCGCGATGAGGTTGTTCCTGGAGACGGTCCTTGTCGCCATGGGGGTTCAGCCTACCTGATTGGGCGTCAGCGCGTCGCCTCGACGCTGCGGGGGCCGGTGAGGGTGGGGCGGGCGCCGAGAAGGTCGTCGGCGTAGTTGGTGGCGGCCCGGCGCTCTGTGATGGGGCCCTCGGCATCGCCGCGGAGGAACTGGCGGATCAGCCGCTCATCGCTGGACATGTCGCCCAGGTGCTCGGCGGGGACCCGCCGAAGGGCGTCAAACCACTGGCGGGTCTCGACCCTCAGCATGCGTCCCTTGTCGAGCATGGCCATGCGGTCCGCGATCGTAAACGCAGAATCCATCTCGTGGGTGACGACCACGCTGGTTACGCCGACCTTCTTGGAGAGGTCGACGATCAGGCGGTCGATCTCAGCGCTGGTGACGGGGTCGAGCCCGGCGGAGGGCTCGTCGTAAAAGAGAATGGCGGGGTCGAGGGCGAGAGCCCGGGCGAGGCCGGCCCGCTTCTTCATGCCGCCGGAGATCTGCGCGGGGTACTTGTCGGCGTGCTCGCGGAGTCCGACCAGTTCCAGCTTGATTTTGACCTGAATATCGATGATCTCCCGCGAGAGCGTGGTGTGCTCGATCAGCGGGAGGGCGACGTTCTCGGCGACCGTCATGGAGTTGAAGAGGGCCCCGGACTGGAAGAGAATGCCGAATTTTTTGCGCACCTCGTTGAGGCGGTCGCGCGAGAGCTTGCCAATGTCTTCGCCCAGGAGGCGGATCTCGCCCCCGTCCGGCCGGAGGGAGCCGATCATCAGTCGCAGCAGGGTGCTCTTGCCCGACCCGGAGCCGCCCATGACCACCATGGTCTCGCCCTGCATGACGTCGAGGTTGATCCCGGCGAGGACGGTGCGGCCCTCGAAGCGTTTGACGACCTCGCGGCAGGAAATGACCGGATTCGGGGGCATGAGGCTCCTATCGAGCCTCCGAGTCTAAGCCTTTACAATTGGTAGGGCGCGGTAGTCGCCCTCCAGGATCTTCCGGGCGTCGGCCTTGAGCCACCCCCCCACGATCCCGGCGTAGACGGAGCGGAAGTCGATCGTGTACTTCAGGTCGCCCTCGTCGAGGTCCGTCAGGGAGGGGTGATCCCCCACCACCCCCGGGC
>JAEYVB010000335.1 GCA_023429345.1 Planctomycetota bacterium | reverse complement strand
GCGCGGCGACCTCGACTGGATCGTGATGCGCTGCCTCGAGAAGGAGCGCTCCCGCCGCTACGACTCCGCCAGCGCCCTGGCCCGGGACCTCGAGCGGTACCTCGCGGATGAGCCGGTCGAGGCGGGGCCGCCCAGCGCGGCCTACCGCACGGCCAAGTTCGTGCGGCGGCACAAGGCGGGCGTGGCCGCGTCGGCGGTGATGACAGCGGCGCTCGTGATCGCGGCGGTCGGCGCCGGCTGGGGATACACGCAGGCGCAGAAGCACCGGACCCTGGCCGAGGAGCAGGCCCGCGCCGCGATGACGGCGCGCGACGAGGCCGAGAGCGTCACCGCATTCCTGAGCACGATGCTGGAATCGGGGACGCCTGAGGAGGCGGGCCGCGACGCGACCGTCCGCGAGGCGCTCGACCGGGCCTCCGCCACCGTCGGCTCGGAGATGAAGGGCCGGCCGCTGGTCGAGGCGCGCCTGCGGCACACCATGGGCAACGCCTATGGGTCGCTCGGGCTGCTGAACGATTCGGAGAAGCACCTTTCGATGGCGCTCGAGATCCGTCGCCGCGAGCTGGGGCCGGAGCACGCGGACACGCTGCGGGTGCTGGGCAATGTCGCCGGGCTGCGGCACCACCAAGGCCGGTACGAAGAGGCGGAACTGCTGCTGAAGCGGGCGCTCGAGGGTTGGCGGAAGGCGGGCGAAGAGGACTCCCCCACCGCCCTGGGGCTCCTCAACAACCTGGCGCAGACGTATGCGCGGCAGGGCCGCCACGCCGAAGCGATCAACCTCCAGAAGCGGGTCGTCGACGGTCAGACCCGCGTCCAGGGCGCGGACCACCCCCACACGCTGGGCGCGGTGGTGAACCTCGCGTCGCTCTACGAGAACGAGCGGAACTTCGCGGAATCGGAGAAGTTTCTGAGAGAAGCGCTCGAGGGCTGGACCCGCGCCCACGGCGCGGAGCACCCCGGGACGCTCCTGGCAATGAGCAACCTCGCCGGCCTGATCGTGCGTTCCGGGCGGGCCGCGGAGGCCGAGCCGCTGCACCGGCGCGTCTTCGAGCTGCGCACGCGGGTCCTCGGGCCCGATCACCCGGACACCATCACCGCGCACGGGAACCTCGGGTGGTCGCTGCTCCGGATGGGTAAGCTCAACGATGCCGAGCCGATCCTCCGAGCGGCTTGGGACCAGGCCCGCCGCGTGCTCGGGGAATCGCACCCCGACACCATCACGACCGCGCTCAACCTGATGAGCATCTACGAGACCGCGGGGTGGCCCGAGGCCGTCCGTTCCCGGGTCGAGGGGCTGCTCCCGACCCTCCGCTCGATCGCCTCGCGGGAGAACGCGACGGCCGACCAGTTGAACTCCTGCGCCTGGATGCTCTTGACCGTTGAGCCCGAATCCATCCGGGACCCCGCGACGGCGCTCAAGGCCGCCCAGCGCGCCTGCGAAAAAGAGCGGGCCCTCTCCGGGGCGGAGCTCTGGCAGTACCTCGACACCCTCGCGCTCGCGGAGTTCCGCGCGCAGCCCTCCGCCCCCGCGCAGGCGGCGGAGCACCAGCGCGAGGCGATCTCGCTGGTCCCCCCGGACGGACGGGAGTACCTCGGCGAGATGAACGACCGGCTCCGGCAGTACCTCGAGGCCGCGGGGCTCCCTGCGCCGGCCCCCGCCCCCGCGGCCGACCCCCCCGGCGGGGGCTGAGGGGCCCTCATGCGGGTCTGCGCGGGCCCCACGCCCGTTGCCTGTACACTTCCCGGTATGAACACCCACTCCCGGCGGGCCCGCCACGGGCACGGGGCGCTGATCCTGATCGTCCTGATCACGCTCGCGATCGTGCTGTACCTGATGTTCGGGAGCACGGGCGGCGGCAGCGGCGGTGGTTCGGGCGGGGGGACGAGTTACATGGGGCAGGTCTCCAAGACGCGGAGCAACGCCAAGGGGATGGCCGCGGATATCAGCACCCAGCAACTGAGCATCCTCATCGCGCAGTACCGCCAGGAGAACAACAAGCTCCCCAGCGGGCCTGGCGACTTCGACAACGCGGGCGCGTTCAAGGACCCTTGGGGCGGCCCGCTGTCGTTCTCGTTCAGCGAGGAGCGAGGGAAGACCTCGGTCACCTACAAGAGCAACGGCCCCGACGGCGAGGCCGGGACCGAGGACGACGTCACCAAAACCGACACCCTGCCGTTCTGAACCGTCAGCCTCGCCGCCGGAAACCCCCCGCGGGAGCATCCCGGTAGTGAGCACCGCGGCCCCTCACAGGAACACTCACGCCATGCTGACCCCCGCCCTGCTCGTTCTTGCCACCTTGGCCGCGGACCCCGATCTGAAGAAGGAGGGCGCCTTCGGCTTCCCGCAAGCGGAGGCGACGGTCCTCTGCGACACCCCCGAACTCCGGGTTTCCTCGTTCGCCGACGGCGAGCACCTCTACGTGCAGGCGATCCTCTGGACCGACGGGGATGCGACGCTGGGCGAGACGGCCGACGGGCGCGAGATCGGCGACCGCTCCAGTCTCCTGGTCGATGTGGACGCCGATTCGAAGATCACCGCGAACGAGGACCGGAGCTTCTCTCTCAACGCCTGGCCCTCGATCCCGGGGCTGTACTACCAGGTCCAGATGGGCGGCAACTCCTCGTCGGGCCTGAAGGGAGACTCGCGCGGCCGCGGCGCGATCTCCTACGTCGGGGAGGGCGCCGCGAAGGTCCGCGTGGATTCGTTCCTCATCCCGCTGGCGGAGCTCGGCACCGCCGGCCGCAAGCCTGGCGACACGATCCGCATCGCGTACTACGGCAACTCCACTGCGCCGGAACTGACCGTGAACTCCGTCGGCTTCGCACCCGCCGATCCCGCGAGGAAGTACTACGCCCACCACCTCCCCCAGGAGAATTTTCACGAGGTGAAACTGCTCGAGCGGGCGGTGGTGATCGACACGCAGAAGGTGCCGGAGGGCCGCGGGACCATCCAGCGCGCCGCCAAGGCCGAGGCGCCGAAACTCGGCGCTACCCCGCCCGAGGTGAAGGCCGAGGCCTGGCTCAACTGGGAGGGCAAGGAGCCGCCCTCCCTCGCCTCGCTCAAGGGCAAGGTCGTTGTCGTCGAGTTCTGGGCCACCTGGTGCGGCCCCTGCGTCGCGGGAATCCCCCACCTCAACGAGCTCCACGACGCTCACGCCAAAGAGGGCCTGGTGATCCTCTCGCTCACCGACCAGTCGAAGGGCCCGATCGAGAAGTTCGTCGCCGAGCGCGGGATGCGGTACACGATAGGTGCCAAGAGCCCCACCGCCGACGAGTACGGCGTCACCGGCATCCCGCACGCGTTCGTCGTCGGCCGCGACGGTGTGCTCGTCTGGGCGGGACACCCGGCCAACAAGGCCTTCGACGAGGCCATCGAGCAGGCGTTGAAGTCCCGTCGCGACTGACGGACGGCCCCTTTCGGGCCCACCCGGCAATCGTCGCGGGGGAGCCCCGTTAGGCCCAGGATCATGCGGTACACCCCACTCCTGATCTCGCTCGCCCTTTCGCTCCAGGCGCTCGCTCAGCCACAGGGCGGCGAGCGATCCAGGCGCGACCCGGGGCCGCGCTTCGCCGACATCGTCGAGCAGCACTTCTCCTCTTGGGACACCGACCGCAGCGGCGAACTCTCCGCACAGGAGATCGACGCCGCGTGCGTGGACCCGGAGGTCAAGGGTGCGCCGGCCGCGGCCGTCGCGGCGATGAAGCGCATCGTGCGGAGCGGCCAGTACGAACTGCCCGCGCTGACGAAGGAGTACCTCCTAACCCCCCCACCCCGGCGCGAACGCGGTCAGCGCTCGCCGGACACGGACCGCGTCGATTCGGGCGAGGTCCGCACCGCCAGCAAGCGTCCGGCCGACTTCGCCTCGCGATACTACCAGAGCCTGCGGAGGATCCAGTCCACGCAGCGCGGGCTGTTCCTCGACGACACGCCCGACCTGGACAGGGCCAGGCAGGGACCTTTGGGCGATTGCTTCCTGGTCGCCCCGGTGGGCGCAGCGCTCGTGCGCGACCCCGAGGCGATCAAGGGGATGATCACCGAGAAGGACGACGGCGGCTTCCGGGTGGTGTTCCCCAGCGGCCGCGCCGTCGAGTTCGCCGCCCTCACGGATGCGGAGCTTGCGCTCACCTCCAGCACGGGGGATGACGGGCTCTGGCTGGCGGTGCTGGAGAAGGCGCTCGGGACGCTGTGGATCGAGCTCTACCCCGACCGCCACACGATGCTCTCGGCGACCGATGCCATCGCGCGCGGCGGCACGACCAGCAGCATCATCCGCCTCTTCACCGGCCACGAGGTGGAGCACATGCCCCTCCGGCGGCGGGGCTCTCCCCAGCGCGAACCGGAGCGGGGCGGCGTCGAGCAGCCTTCCGGGGAGCCCCGGACGGGCGAGCAGCCTCCGGAGGGGCCCGATGCCCGCGAACTGGAGCTCGCCGAGCGTCTCCGCTCCCGCATTGGGCCCGCCCTGGCGCAGAAGCGGCTTGCAACGGCGACCACCGCCGACGACCGTTACCCGCCGGGCATCAGCCCGCGGCACGCCTTCGCCGTCCTCGCGTTCGATGCCGAGGCGGACACGCTGACGCTCTGGAACCCGCACGGCTACACCTTCCGCCCCCGCGGCGAACCGGGCCTGGAGCACGGGTACGCGCAGCGTGCGGGCATGTTCACCGTGCCCGTGACCGAGTTTGTGCGGGTCTTTTCGGGCGTGGTGATCGAGACGGACCGGCCCATCTCTTCGCGTCCGCGCCGGCGGTAATGCCGCGACGGCTAACCGCCGAACACGTACTTGGCGAGCATCCAGTGCTCGCCGTAGACCAGGAGTGCGCAGAGCGCGACGAAGCCGAAGAGCTTCAGTTCGTTCCACATGTCGTCGATGCCCTCGCCC
>JAEYVB010000268.1 GCA_023429345.1 Planctomycetota bacterium | reverse complement strand
GGGGTGGTCGGGGCGGTGGGGCAGGTATCGCTGCGGGGCGGGGAGCCGGCGCCGACGGGAGAGGTGCTCAGGGTGGATGCCGCGGGCGTCTGGCTCCGCGGCGAGGGCGGGAAGGAAGCGGGCAAGGCGGGGCTGGTGATCGGCTGGGACCGCGTCCGGGAGGTCGGGGGTGCCGCGGCGGCGGATGCGGAGAAGTTCGAAGAGATCGCGGATGCCGCGTGGCGGGCGAGGGCCCGCCTTGAGCGGGGGGACCTGGTCGCGGCGGAGCCGATGCTGGAGCAACTCTTCGAAACGTACCGCGGGCAACGGGGGCCGACGGCGGCGGTGGTGGCCGAGGGGCTCCTGCGGTGCCGGGTGCGGCGGGCGGCCCACGTCGCGGCGGTCGATCCGTGGCTGGCCCTGCTCTCGGCGAAGCGGGAGTCGCAGGCGCCGTGGCTGCACGCGGACTGGGCGTTCGAGGCCGGCATGGGGAGCGTCGTCGACGAGGCGACCGGGCTGGCCCCATCGCTGCCGCCGATCTGGCTGAACTGGCCGAGCGTTGGGGCGTGGGCGCGGTCGCAACCGGCGAGCACCGCGGATGTACGGGCGGCGATGTTGGCTTCGCTCTACTTGGCCAGCGCGCGTTTCGAGGCGGGCATGGAGGCGGAACTGCCTCAGACGGTGGTGAACGACCCCGGCGTGCAGATCGTCGCGGATATCGTGGCGGCGCGGGTCGGGTCGCCGGAACAGCGCGAGGGTGCGCGGCAGCGGCTTCGCGATCGCATCGCGCCGCGGACGGGGCACGCCGAGGCGCAGCCGGGATGGCTGGAGGCGTGGTGCCGCGCGGGGCTGGGGCGGTCGCTCGTGCTCGAATCCGATACGGATCGGCGTCGCCTGGGGGTGGTCGAGCTGCTGCACGTACCCGCGCGTTTCCGGGCGACGCACCCGTACCTGGCGGGGATCGCGCTGGCGGAGGCCGCGGCCACGCTGCGGGATCTCGGTGATCGAGCGGGGGCGGGCGTGCTGGAGCAGGAGCTGAGAGCGATGTACCCGACGCACCCGGCGCTGGATTGGGAGCCGATCCGCGGCCTGCCGGGCGTGTCGCTCGCGCCGACGCCGGCGCGGGTGGTGCCGCCGGAGCCGGACGTTCAACCGGGCGAGATGCCTTCGAAAGGCCTGTGATGCAGACCCCGTGGATGATGGTGATGACCCTGGCGCAGCAGGCGGCTGAGGCGCCGGAGGTGGAGAGCAAGAGCCTGCTGTCGTACGTCAACGACGGGGGGTTTCTGGCCTACGTGCTGGTGGCGGTCTCGTTTGTGGCGATGGCCCTGATCATCCGGAACCTGATCATCTTCCGCGAGTCCAAGCAGGCCCCGCCGGAAGATTTCCAGCAGCTTGACAAGCTGCTGCGGGCCAACGACATCGAGGGGGCGATCGCGCTGTGCACGAACCCGGAGCGGAACTCGTTTCTGACCCGGGTGTTCGGGACAGCGCTGCTGCGGTGCTCGCGCTCGCCCTTCGGCTTCCTGGAGCTGCGCTCGGCGCTCGAGGAGAGCGGCCAGCGCGAGGCGGACCGCCTCCACCGGGCCAACGACGGGATCGGCATCATCGCGGCGATCGGGCCGATGCTGGGGCTGCTCGGCACGGTGATCGGGATCATCGGGGCGTTCCGGGCGATCGGCACGATGTCCGGGGCGCAGCGGTCCAACGAGCTGGCGGTGTTCATGTCGATTGCCCTCGTGAACACGGCGCTCGGGCTGATCGTGGCGATCCCGTGCACGGTGGCGTTCAGCCTGTTCCGGCGGCGCGTGGATGCGCTGGTGGGCGATATCGCCGAGCGGATCGAGCTCCTGACCCGGAGCCTGGAGCAGATGCCCGCCGGGGAGGGAACTGCGCATGCACCGCCGAGGGCGGCCGCCCCGCGGGCCGGGAGCATCGGCCACCGCACGGGCGGCGAGGCGCGGGGGGTGCAGGTGTCATGAGGTTCGGCCGGAACCACAACCCCGAGGAGGCCTCCTTCGACCTCACGCCCATGGTGGATGTGGTGATGCTGCTGATCATCTTCTTTACGCTGACGACACACTTCGCCAAGACGCAGCTCTCGCCGATGGACCTCCCCCGGGAGCCTGGGCAGATCGCGCCGGCGGAGCAGCAGGCGTCGCTGACGGTGGACCTGAGGAAGGACGGCACGATGTCGGTGCTTGGCTCCGTGGTCGATATGCCGGGGCTCCTGAAGATTGTGCAATCGGAGACGATGCGGGGCGGCGCGAACATCGAGCTGGTGGTGCGGGCGGAGCGGACCGCGCCGGCCCTGCATCTGAACCGGCTGGCTGATGCGCTCGCGGGCGTCGGCGTGAGGCAGTGGAAGCTGGCCACCTCCTCGGAGGGGGGCCTGTGAAGTTCACGCGGCCAGAAAGCCGGGGGTTTTCGCTCGAGAAGGTGCGGCTGCCGCTGGTGGCGCTGCTCGATGTGATCCTGTTCCTGCTGCTCTACTTCATCATCGCGGGCACGCTGGCCGCGCCCGAGGCGGAGCTTCCGTCGTCCCTGCGGACGGACCGGAAGGGCAGCGGGCGAGGATCGGACCTGCAGCCGCAGATCCTGATGGTGGAGAGCCGGGCGGGAGCGGTGCGTTTCCGGATCGGCGAGCGGGCGATGGATACGAAGCCCGCGCTGGTGACGGTGCTCGGGCAGCTTCCCAAGGAGAGCGGGATCGTGGTGCGGGTGGCGGGGGAAGCGCCGGTAGAAGCGGCGGCCGCGGCGCTCCAGGCGTGCAGGGATGCGGGCTTTATCAAGATCAGCTATGTGGCGAGCCGGTAACAGTTGTGTGAAGGCTTGCTGGCGGGGCACGCTGGCGGGGGTGATCGCCTGCGCGGGCTCCGCGTGGGGGCAGGAGCCGGCGGAGCCTGAGGGTGCGGAGCCGGCATCCGCGATCGAACGGTACCTCGAGGAGCGGGAGCTGACGGAACTCCTGGCGGTGTACCTCATCGAGCGGCTGCGGGCGGCGGAGGGGCAGGACAAGTTCAAGCTCGCCGACCGGCTGGGATCGCTGTACACGACGTTGCTCGATCGCGCGACGACGCAGTCGCAGCGTGAGGAGTGGGAGCGGCGGAGCGAGGAGCTTCTGGCGGCGGTGCCGGAGGCGGATTCGTTCGAGCTGCGGCTGAACCTGGCCAAGGCGCGGTACCTGCGGGCGGAGGAGCTGGCCGAGCGGGCGCGGCTGCGGCTCGTCTCGCCCGAGGAACGGCAGGAGTCGGAGCGGACGCTGCGGACGGTGGGGGCGGTGTTCGCGGATATCGGGGCCAAGCTGGCGCGGCGGGTGGACTTTCTCGAGCGGCGGGAGAGCACCGGGCCGGAGCAGGACATCCCCGCACTGCGAGAACAACTCGCCGAGGCGCGCCGGCTCCGGTCGCTCGCGATGTACTACGCGGGGTGGAGCGGGTACTACGTGGGGTTTCTCTCGAGCAAGCCGCAGCCGGCGGAGGAGGCCCTGACCAGCTTCGGGTACCTGCTGAACACGCCGGGCCGTGAGGCGAACGTCGAGCGGGTTCCCGAGGGGCTTCTGACCTACGAGCACGTGGCGCGGGCGGCGATCGGATGCGCCCTGGCGGAGTCGCTCCGAGGGCGCGACGGGCCGGCGATCCTCTGGCTCGAAACCCTTGACCGGACCGAGGGGATCCCCGAGGGGGTGCGGAAGCAGCTCTTTGCCCGTCGGATGTGGGTGCTGGGCGCGGGGAAGCGCTGGGCCGACCTGGAGTTCTATATCGCGCGCCGGCGGCAGCCTACGCGGGACGACCCGGTAAAGCCTCTGGAGGTCGGCGAGGCGCGGCTTCTGGCGGTGATCGCCCTCGAGGCGCTCCAGGATGCGAACACGCCGGAGCGGGCAAGGGGGATCATCGAGCCGCTGGCCGATACCGCGATGACGGACCTGATCACGCTCGGCGAGGTCAAGCACGTGCAGGACCTGGTGCTGCGGTACGGCTCGTCGACGCTGGGCGGGGAGGGGTTCATCGTCCAGTACGTGCGCGGGATGCAGGCGTACGAGCGGGCGCGCGAGGCGCACCGCGCCGCGGGCGGGGACCTTGAGCAGCCGTCGGAAATCGACTCGGTGGTGAACCTCTATCGAACGGCGGCGGGCAGTTTCGGGGTGGCGCTCAAGGCCGAGGACTCGGCCCGGTTCCAGGAGGAGCGGGCCAACGCCGGACTCCTGCTGGGGCTGTCGCATTTTTACGCGGGGGAACTGGTGCCCGCGGCGGATCTCTTCGAGGAGGCGTACCGGCGGGGCGGGAACCCGAAAGCGCAGGAGGATGCGTTGTGGCTGGCGATCGTTGCTCTCGACAAGGCGGCGGTCGGCAAGCCGTCGGTGCGGGGGCGGCTCCTGGAGCTCTCGACGCTCTACCTGAAGGAGTATCCGACGAGCGAGCGGGCGGCCAAGCTGCTGCTGCGGCAGGCGAGCTCGGGGCTCATCGCGGAGGATGAGGCGATCAAGATCCTGCTTGGGATAGAAGCGGAATCGCCGCTGTACGAGGCGGCGCGGCGGCAGGCGGCGACGCTGCTCTACAACGTGTACCGGCGCGCTCGCGGCACGGACCGGGATTTCGCGGCGCTGCGGTTCGCGGAGGTGTCGGAGGAAATCCTGCGGATCGACCGGGGCAAGCTGGCCCACCTGGACGGCGACGAGGCCCGGAAGGTGATGGAGCAGATCATCATCCGCGTGCGGCAGGTGCTCGACGCGGCGCTGGGGATGTCGGCCCCGGACCTGGCGCGGGCGGATAAAGCGTTCGAGGTGCTGGACGCGATCGCGGCCGATGCGGGAGTCGACTTTCAGAGGGTCGAGGATGAACTGACGTACCGGCGGCTGCAGCTCGCGCTGGCGAGGGGCGACCGGGACCAGATCACACGGAGCCTGGACCGGCTGCGCGGGATCGGAGGGCGGTTCGCGGACGCCGCGGATCGGCTGATGTACAAACGGGCCGCGGCCATGCTGGCGGCAGCGCCGGATTCGGCAGAGGCGGCGGCCGAGGTTGTGGGGCACGGCCTTCGCGTGATCGATCAGTTCGCGGACGATGCCAGCGGGCTGTCGGACCCCGCGGTGGTCGGCCTGTACAACGCGGTCGCCGAGGCGGCGACGCGCGTGTGGGCCTCCCGCAAGGACGAGTTCATGCGGGAGACCGCGCTTCGGCTGGACCGGGCGATCGTGGAGCAGGGCAACCCGCCGGCGGTTGTGCTGCGGCGGCTCGCGGAGCACGCGGAGGCGGTCGGCGAAGTCGCGGAGGCGCTGGACGCGTGGCGGCTGCTGGTGTCGGGGCTGGGGAGAGGCGATCCGGCGTGGTTCGAGGCACGGTACCACTCGCTCCGCCTGCTGGCCCGGCAGGATCTCGCCGCGGCGCGGCAGGCGATGGCCCAGCACAAGGTGCTCAACCCGGAGTTCGGCCCGGATCCCTGGGGCGAGATGCTCAGAGATCTGGATGCCCAGATGGGCGCTGCGCCCGCTGATCCCGGATCGTCGCCCGGGACTGGGGGCCCGCGGTGAGCGCGCGAGGCCCCGGAGGACGCTCGATGCACGACCGCCAGCGGCCGGTCGCCCGCTTTCTCGGCGAGGAACACGCGGGCGGTGGGCCGTTCGCGCTCATGGGGCTCACTCCAGAGGCGTGTTCGGAGGACCTGGTGCTCGCGGCGCTGGACCGGCAGATCGAGAAGGTGACCACGCACCCTGAGTGCGACACGCCGGAGGCCGACGAGGTCCGGCTGGCGCTGCACGCGGCCGCGGCGCAGCTTCTGGACCCGATCGTGCGGCGGCATCTGGTTTCGCGGTGGATGGGGAAAACGGTTCCGCGCGCGGCCGTCGCGGCCGGCCCGGCGGGCGCGCCGGTGAGAGCATCGGCGCCGGCCTCACGGTCCGCGGCGGAGCGTCGGCTGGAGCACGATGCCATCCTGACGCTCGGGCTCTACGGCGGATGGAACTCGCGGGCGCTGCGACGGCTGGTGTCGCTGGCTCATGCGCGGGGGCTGGGGAACGAGCAGGTCGTGGCTACGCTGCGGAACCTGTCGAACAGGCGGGGCGCCTCGCCGTCGGCGCGAGCGACCGGAACCCCGGGCACGAACGGGCATGGAAATGTCAAAGCCTCCGCTCCGGTGCATGGGATTGCGCCGCGATCCGCCAGCGCGGCGGCACCGCGGCCACCATCGCTGCGGGCCGAGCCCTTCCCATCGACGGGTGCGCGAGTGACCGCTCCCGTGAATAGCGCCTCGGCGGCAACCGCCGCTCGCGCGCGGCTCTCGTCGGAGCCGTTGCCCGAGGAAAGGGATCCGGCGGAGCGGGTGCTGAAGCGAGCGCTCCTGTTCGGCGGGATCGGGCTGGTCACGCTGGTCGTGACGCTGGGCGCGATCTTCCTTGCGACACGTCCACCGGCAACGCCGCCGGCCCCCGTGCCCGGGCCCACGCCCCCGGTGGCGGCGGGGCCCATGGCGCCACGGCCCTCGGTGATTGCCCCGACTCCGGCCCCGACGCCTGAGAAGCCGGCGCCCAAGCCGCGGCCGCGGACAGAGATCGCCGCGGGCGATCCGCTGGTGTCGGTGCAGGAGATGGCCACGATCGCGGAGATGTCGTCGGTGTCGCCGGAAGAGGCGACGGAGCGGTTCGAGCGGCTCGCGCCGAAGCTGGCGACGATCTGGCCGCAACTCCCACGCGACCGGCAGATCGCGATCACCGATTCGATCCTCGAGTTTCTGTACCGGGTGAGCGGCTCCACAGCCCTGGCGATGCG
>JAEYVB010000192.1 GCA_023429345.1 Planctomycetota bacterium | reverse complement strand
CGGTCCATCGGGTGCCTCGGCCGTGGTCATGGCCGCTACTCTACACGCGTGAGCGACCGCCCCGCCGCCGTGCTTCCCTCGCCGTCCGAGTTCGCCGAGCATTGGACGCTCGACCCCGGGGTCGTTTTCCTGAACCACGGGTCGTTCGGCGCGTGCCCGCGGCCGGTGCTCGAGGAGCAGTCGCGGCTACGGCAACTGATGGAGCGGGAGCCCGTCCGCTTCTTCGTCGAGCTGCTCCCGGGGCTGATCGATGGGGCCCGCGCGGAGCTGGCGTCGTTCCTCCGCTGCCCCGCGGCGGATGTGGTCTTCGTGCCCAACGCGACCACGGCGGTCACGACGGTGATCGAGCACCTGGCGGCTTCCTGGGGGCCGGGGGATGAGGTGATCGCCACCGCCCACGAATACCCGGCGTGCATGAACAACCTGCGGCGGGCCGCGGCCAGGACGGGGGCGAGGGTGGTCCCGGTGGCCGTCCCGTTCCCGCTGAAGGACCCTGACGAGGTGGTGGGGCGGGTGCTGAGCGCGGCGACGCCGCGCACGCGGGCGGCGCTGATCAGCCATGTCACGAGCCCGAGCGCGCTGATCCTGCCGGTGGAGCGGATCGTGCCGGAGCTGGAGCGGCGGGGGATCGCGACGATCGTGGACGGGGCGCACGCGACCGGGTTTGTGGGGGGGCTGGATGTCGGGGCGCTTGGCGCATCGTTCTACACCGCCAACTGCCACAAATGGCTGTGCACGCCCAAGGGCTCGGCGTTCCTTTACATCCGCGGGGACCGGCAGACGGGGCTGCGGCCGCTGGTGCTCTCGAACAACGCCGAGAAGCCAAAGGCGGGGCGTAAGCACCTGCACACGGAGTTTGATTACATCGGGACGGACGACTTCACGGCGTGGCTGGCGGTGCCCGCGGGGATCCGGTTCATGGGCTCGCTGCTGCCGGGCGGGTGGGATGAGCTGATGCGCCGGAACCACGAGATGGCGGTGCGGGCCCGGGCGCTTCTGTGCGGGGCGATGGGCGTGGAGCCGCCGGCGCCCGAGAGCATGATCGGGCCGATGGCGAGCATCTTCCTGCCGCCGCACGAGGCGGAGCGGCACGCGCGGTTGATGGCGCGGCCGAGCCGCCACCACGACGCGTTACAGGACGCTCTTATCCAGAACCACCGGATCCAGGCGCCGGTCTGGGCCGTAGCGGGTGAGAACCGGCGGCTGGTGCGGATCAGTTGTCAGATCTACAACGCGGGGGGTCAGTACGAGTACCTGGCGGCGGCGCTGGGGGAGGAGCTTGCGGCTGAACGGCGGTTCTAGCCCCCCGCGGCGGCCTGAACACGCCGGGGATTTACTCCGCGATCCAGGGGGAATCCCGTACAATGTCCCCGAAACGAGGCACCCGGCCATGACCCAAGCAGCAACCAACGCGGCCGACACCAAGGGACCGTGTACCGACGGAAGCGCCGCGGCGGCGTCGTTCCCCAAACTGGCGGCGCTGATTGGGTACCTGGACGGCCTCCGCGGCCGCGCCGATCTCGGGAAGCTTTCGGCGCTCCTCGCGGATCTGCGGATCACCCGGGAGGACATCGCGCCGGTGTGTGTTTTCGGGACGGGGGCGTACCGGCGGAACTGCATCTCGCGGTCGGAGCATTACGAGCTCTTGGCCCTGTGCTGGCGGTCGGGGCACACGACGCCGATCCACGACCACAAGGGATCGAGCTGCGCGTTCCGGATCGTGGAGGGGGTGGGCACGGAGATCCGCTTCGAACTCACGGCGTCGGGGCTCATCTGTCCGGGGCAGGTGAACCGGATGGAGCCGGGGTATATCTGCGCGGCCGCGGACGACGATATTCATCAGGTCGCGAATATGCAGGCCCCCGGGGAGGACCTGATCACGCTGCACATTTATTCGCCGCCGATCTCGAAGATGCACACGTACTCCTTCGTGTGCGGGAAGGGCGCGGAGAACACGCAGAGCTACGACTGCTGAATCGTCCGGGTGTTCACCCGGGGGTTTCCGCGAGAGGTGGCGATGCATTCGCCGGCATGGTGCGGGGGAGCGGATTGGGATAGCATGCCCGCGGCGGAAAGGCCGCCTGACAAGGTCGACGTTCCTGGCGGCTTGCGCGGCCGCCACCGGAGTTTTGCCGATGCTCCCCAAGCCCCCGCCCCGGGAGGCCTCGCCGGGTTTCCTCTACATCCCGCCCTTCCGCGTCTACGGGACCTCGGTCGCCGGAGAGTCGACGTGCATCATGGTGCCGGAGCTGGATGTGTGCTTCGACATGGGCGAGTGCCTGCGGCCGGCGCTGGCGGCCAAGTGGGTGGCGATCAGCCACGGGCACATGGACCACATCGGCTCGCTGGCGTACTACTGCTCGCAGCGGCGGTTTCAGGGGATGGGGACGGGGAAGATCGTCTGCGACCAGCGGCTGGTCGGCCCCATCCAGCGGATGATGGCCGGGTTTGTCGACCTTGAGCAGCAGCGGACGCCGTACGAGCTGATCTCGATCGAGCCCGAGCAGATGATCGAGATCAAGCCCAATATCTATCTCCGCGCGTTCCTGACCGAGCACACAGCGCCCTCGATGGGGTACGTCGTCGTCGAGAAGCGGAGCAAGCTCAAGACCGAGTACGTGGACCTGCCGCAGGAGAAGCTGCGGGAGCTGAAGGACCGCGGGGTGGACATCACGCGGACGCTGGAGATCCCGCTGGTGGCGTACCTGGGCGACACCGCGCCGGGGGCGCACCTGATCCGCACGGATGTCCGCACCGCGCAGATCATCCTCTGCGAGTGCACGTTCTTCGAGCCCGACCACCGGGAGCGGGCCAAGATCGGCATGCACATGCACGTGCACGACATCGCCGAGTGGCTGCGGTTCCTGGAGACCAAGGCCCTGATCCTCACGCACATCTCCCGTCGCACGCACCTGGGCATGGCCCGGCAGGAGCTGGCGAACCTGATCGGGCCGGAGAAGGCGGCGAGCGTCTTCTTCCTGATGGACGGCCGCTTCAACCGCGACCGCTACGAGCGGCAGGAGCAGGAGGCGATGGCGGGCAAGCTGCCGACGTGAGCGGGCGCTGAGGAGGATTCATGTCAGTCGAGATGACCGAAGCCCGCTGGCGGGCCACGGGCGAGTACCTGCAGGAGGTCTTCGGGCGGCCCGACGAGCAGCTCGCGACGCTGATGGAGCGGGCGGTGGCCGCGGGGATCCCGGACATCGCGGTCTCGGCGGAGGTGGGGCGGCTGCTGAAGATGCTGACCGGGATGGCGGCGCCGGGCGGGGCGCAAGTCGCCGTCGAGGTGGGGACGCTGGCGGGGTACTCGGGGATCTGGCTGGCGCGGGGGCTGGCGGCGGGGGGGAGGCTGATCACGGTGGAGATCGAGCGGGCGCACGCGGAGTTTGCGGCGCGGGAGTTCGAGCGCGCGGGCGTCGCGGCGAAGATCGACCAGCGGATGGGACCTGCGCTCGAGGTGCTGCCGGGGCTGGCGGACGAGCTGGGGCCGGGCTCGGTCGATGTGGTCTTCCTGGATGCGGTGAAGACCGAGTACAGCGCCTACTTCGACATCCTCGGGCCGATGATCCGCCCGGGCGGGCTGCTTCTGGCCGACAACGTGCTGGGGTCGAGCAGTTGGTGGATCGACAACCCGGGCGCGGGGGAGGATGTCGGGGCCATCGACGCCTTCAACCGCCGCATCGCCGCGGACCCCGGCTTCGAGTCGGTGGCTGTGCCGGTGCGGCAGGGTGTGCTGATCGCCCGGAAGGTGGGCTGAGGCGTGGCCGGCGCCGGGCATCCCGTGGCCCTGATCACCGGCGCGGGCTCGGGGATCGGGCGGGCGACGGCGGTCCTCCTGGCATCCCGTGGCTACGCGCTGGCGGTCGCCGGGCGGCGCGGCGAGCGGCTGCGGGAGACGTGCGAGCTCTGCACCCCCGCGCCGGCGGGCGGCGCCCTCACCCTCACCGCAGACCTCGCCCGGCCCGGCGAGGCGGCCCGCATCGTCGATGAGGCGCTCGGGCGCTTCGGGCGCCTCGATGTCCTGATCAACAACGCCGGCCTCGCGCCGCTGCGGCCGCTCCCCGAGCACACGCCGGCGCTGATCGAAGAGGTCTACGCCGTCAACGCGCTGGCCCCCGCGCACGCGATCCTCCGGGCCTGGCCGGCCTTCATCCGCCAGGGCTCGGGGTGCATCGTGAACCTCTCGACCATGGGCACGCTCGACCCCTTCCCCGGCTTCTTCGCCTACGCCCCGGCCAAGGCGGCGGTGAACCTGCAGGCGCTGTGCGCAGCGCGCGAGGGCGCAGCCGACGGCGTCCGCGCCTTTGCCATCGCCCCGGGCGCGGTGGAGACGGAGATGTTCCGCACGATCGCCACCGAGGAGGCCTTCCCGCGCTCGCGGACGCTGGACCCGGCGGAGGTCGCCGCGGTCATCCTCGACTGCATCGAGGGCCGCCGGGATGCGGAGAATGGTCGGGTGATCGTGCTTCCAAGCCGGTAGCGGACGCGGCCCGGGCCGGTACACTCCGCGCCATGCGGGCGTACCTGCCGCTCATCGTCGCGCTCCTGCTCCTGCCGCTCGCGCGGGCCGCGGCGGCGCAGCCCGTCAAGGTCCTGCACCTGAAGGTCGCCGGCGCGATCGATTGCGGCCGGATGGCCGACGACTTCGAGGCCGAGCTCGCCCGGGCCTTGTCCGACGGGGTGGGGTTCGTGCTGCTCGAGCTCGACGGCAAGGCGGCGCGGCCGGATGTCCTCTGGCGGATGGGGCGGGCGCTCCGCGAGAGCGGCCTGCCCTCCGCCGCCCTCCTGGGCTCGGGGCCGGGCGCTTCGGTCGGCGCGGGGCAGGTCGCGCTCGGCCTGCTCACCGATGCGGTGTACCTGAAGCCGCGCACCAGCATCGCCGCCGAGGGCGATGCGGAGCGAGAGCTTCGCGCGCTCGCGCCGCCTGACACGGACTGGGAGCGGGTGCGGCGCGAACTGGGCGAAGCGGTGGGAGCTGCGCTCGGACGGTGCGGCGGCAGCGCCGATCTCGTCGAGGTGGTGGTGTCGCCGTCGAGGGACCTCTGGGCCGTCGAGTCCGGGTCGGGGCTCGCCGTGAGCCCGGAGCCCGGCCAGAGCTCGACGCGGGTCGTGCACGCCGAGGCCGGCGAACTCCGGCGCGTGGCGGTCGATCCCGTCACGGCGGTGTCGTTGAAGCTGGTGGATGGCACGGCCGCGGGTGCGGGTGGGGGGATCGGGGCGGTGTTCCAGGCGCGGGGGGTGACGCCGGCGGGGCGGGAGCGGCGGACGATCCAGAGCGGCCTGCACAGCGCCCGCACGCGCGCGGTGCGGGCGCTGCGCGAGGCGGCGGTCGAGGTGCAGCGGATCAAGGCCGAGCTGAACTTCCGGCCGCGGCTGGACCGGACCATCACCGACCGCGACTACCGCGCTGCGGGCGAGCTGGCCCTCTCGCGCATCGCCGCGCTGGATGCCGCGCTCGCCGACCTCGACGCGGCGCTGGCGGACTACCCCGAGCTCCTCGTGACAGAGCCTTCTCCGCGCTCGACGCGCCCGCCGGCGGACTCGATCCCCGGCAAGCTGCAGGCTGTCCGCCGCGACCTTGAGAAGCACCGCGCCGTTGCGCAGGAATACGCGACGCGCCGCTGACGGTGCTTCAGACCGCGACGATGTTGATCATCTTCCCGGGCACGACGATGATCTTCTTGATCGACTTGCCGGCGATGAGTTCCTGGATGCGGGGGTCGGCGAGCGCCAGGTCCTCGGTCTGCTTCGCGTCGGCGCCGGCGGGGATGGAGACTCGGCCGCGGACCTTGCCGGCGATCTGGACCGGGAGCTCGACCCGGTCTTCGACCAGGAGGGCGGCGTCGTGGTCGGGCCAGGGCTGGCGCATGGCCAGCTCGGGGCCCGCTTCCCCCCCCGCGCCCCCTGTGGCGGGGGCGGAGGGGGGGGAGGCTCGCGCCCACAGCTCCTCGCCGATGTGCGGCGCGAAGGGGGAGAGGAC
>JAEYVB010000096.1 GCA_023429345.1 Planctomycetota bacterium | reverse complement strand
GTTCAGCACCGGCGGCGTGGTCGAGCCGTCGCAGTTGGCGTAGCCCTCCCCCGACGCGAACCGCTGGAGAAAGCACGTGAAGTCCGCGACGTTCAGCACCGGCGCTGTGGTGGACCCGTCGCAGTTGGCGTAGCAGGCCGACCCTCCCCCGGGAATCGGAAAGTTCTGGGCGATCCAGTCCTTGGCGGGGATCGTCAGTTCATCCTCGGGAAAGACGGGCGCCGGCGCGCCGGGGCCGATCGCGGCGGGGGTCGCGAGCACAACGGTGGCCCAGTCGTTGTGAGCCGTCAGGGTCTGACCGGGCGACGGGCTCGTGGGCAGGTGGATCTGCGGCGGCGGAGCCGGCAGGTAATTGAGGTCCTGGGCCACGCCGCTGGTGAAGTTCCCGTCCGGGAAGCCCGTCCCCGCGGCATCGCCGAAGTCGACCGGCGAGCCGTCGAGCGGCGCGAACGCGATGGAGCGGCCCCCGGTCACGTTGACGCCGTAGGGCATGAGGAAGTCCTGGTACGGCCCGCCCGCGTAGCCGATGCCGCGCATCTCGTCGAGGGAGTTCTCGTCGAGGTGGCCCAGCAGCAGCGCCCCCTCGCGCGAGTAGTCCAGCCGCCAGAACGATTCGCACCACGGGAACTTGTAGGCAAGCACGTAGTTCATGATGCTCGGGTAGTTGGGCTTGCCCTGCGCGGGCTGGTTGCCGCCGTGGTGCAGGCCGAGGTTGTGGCCCAACTCGTGCATGAAGGCCGCGGCGTGGTCCAGGGGATCGCTCATCAGCCCGAAGTACAGGACCATCTGGTCGCCGGGGATGTGGGCGCAGCCCCCCCACTCGAGCGGCCCGGAGCGGTCCGCGACCATGGCGTAGCGGTAGGCCTTGGCGCGGGCGTTGCGGTACAGGACGCCGCCGCCGCCGTTGGCCAGGCGGTCCTCGGGCGTGCCGAAGTGCGCGTCGTAGTACATGTTGAAGTTCATCGGCCAGCACCCCGTGCCGGTGTTCCACACGGGAATGTGCGCGAGGTCCCCCTCATCCACGAGCACGTGCAGTCGCACGCCGGTGGTCCCGTCCGGGTTCGTCAGGGGCGCATTGGCGAACGCCTCGACGACCATGTCGACCGCGTCCGGGTCAATGCCGAACCCGAGCATGGCGTCGATCTCGACGTAGAGATCCTTGTGCGCGGGGTCGGCGCCCGGCAGATGCACCCGCCTGTCCTGGCCGAGGTCGTTGACGTACGGGATCCCGTTGATCTCCCAGTGATCGAGCAGGCCGTCGCCGTCGGTGTCGTTGCGGAAGTCGATGACAACACCGACGAGGAAGTTCATCGTTTCGGTGGTCCCGGCAACGCCCGTCATCACGGTGCCGTCATCGCTGATATCCGTGACTCGGTTCAGGACCCGACCGGCGGGCAACGCGCCCATCGCGGTGAGCACCTGGTGCAGGTCGCGGACGCCGCCCGCTTCCGACCACACGACCCCGTGGTAGGTGGTGGGCTGCCCCGGGACGATGAAGGCGTTGCTCCCCACCACCGTTTTGCCGTCGGCGGTGCAGCCCCCTACGTCGAAAGCGTCCCCGCCGGGGAGCCGGAACGGTATCTCATGGATGCCGCCCTGGGCCGTCCAGCGGAATGCCGAGTTCTCGACGGCGGGGGATTCTCGCAGCAGCGTGCCGACGACCACGGAACCATCGGGGGTCGCGGCGTACGCCTTGGAGTCGCGCCACCCCGCGGGCACGCCCATCGGCTGCATCACGCCCTGCTCCCAGCGGAAGGCCTGCCACGGGAAAACGATCTGGTTGTTCTCCCTCGCGTGGCCGTACCCAAAGACGATGGACCCATCGGCGTTCGTGCACCGCCCCCAGGCGCTGAACTCCGGCGCTGTCGAGAAGAAGCCGAGGTCCACGAGACCGGTCGCCTGCGTCCATCGGAACGCCCTCGTCGCGGCCTCGCCGACGATCACCAGCCCGTCGGCGCTCACCCCCCACGCCTGCGAGGTGCTGCTGGGAGAGCCGCCGAAGCTGCCCAGGTCCATCGCGTTGAGCCCGGCCCACCGGATCGCGCGGTACATGGCGGTATCGTTCCCGAAGCCGACGGCGATCGACCCATCATGGCTGAGCGCCCGGATCTCGGCCCGCGTGCCGGCGGGCAGCAACCCGAGCCCCTCGACCCCCGTCTCCCTCGTCCACCGCATGGGATACGTCGTGCCGAACCGCACCGCGTAGCCCCCGACCACGTTCCCGTTGCCGCTGATGCACAAAGCCTCGGACCCCGTTCCTCCGGGGAAGTTGGTGACGGTGACCGTCGGCGCCGGCTGGGCAGCGCAGGGCAGGGCGGCGGCGAGGACGATCGCGGGGGCGGTGCCGGGGCGCATACGGAAGGGCTCCTGGCCGATCCGGGCGGTGCGCCCGTCCCCGTTCCGGCCCCGCGCGGGGAAACCATGGCGACTCGAGATGCTTCTCCGGGGGGACAGACCCCCGGGACCTGCAAGCTACTTGAGCGCGGCCGGGGCGGTCAAGTGAATTTGTGCCCGCGGCCGAGCAGCACCCCCCTCGCCCCCCCTCCTTCCGCCCCTTAACCCCCATCCGGCCC
>JAEYVB010000058.1 GCA_023429345.1 Planctomycetota bacterium | reverse complement strand
GAGCAGCTCCGGCGGGGGCGGCTGGTGATCCTGGAGATCGACGTGCAGGGGGGGATGCAGGTGAAGGCGGCGATGCCGCGGGCGTACTCGATCTACATCTTGCCGCCGAGCGAGGAGGCTCTGCTGGAGCGGCTGCGGTCGCGTCGGCGGGAGGATGAGGAGAAGATCGCGCGGCGGTTCGCGGAGGCGAAGCGTGAGATCGAGACGGCGCGGGGGTGCGGGGTGTACGACGCGTTCCTGGTGAATCAGGACCTCGGGGAGACGATTCGGCGGGCGGTGGAGCTGGTGGAGGGGGAGCGGGCGAGGCGGCGGCGGGTCTAAAGAACCGGGTTTTGGCCCTGACGCTCCGGCTGGAAAGCCAGAGCCACGGGGCGGGTCCGATAACGGGGCGGAATCCCCCCAATTTGCCAAGAGCGCCCAGATTTACGATGATGTGCGCGCGGCAGACACGGGCCGCGTGAATCTCTCTCCTCCAACGGGCCGCGGTCGCGAGATCGCGGCCCGTTTTCATTTCGTGGGTGGTGCGGCGCGAATGCGGCGGACGATGGGCCGGTCCTGATAGCTGAGCGGGATTTCCGTCTCGCCGAACCAGATACGTTCGGCGTCCAGGACCTTGAGGGCCCAATCGGGATTGCTGCGCAGGCGAAGTGTGGCGCGGCCGGCCTTGGCGGCTTCGATCACGTCCTCGCGCACGGCGTTGTTCCTGAAGCCCGGACCGTTCTGGCTCGACCCCAGGGTATCGCCGAGCCAGCGGCACTGGAAGGTGGAGACGATCTCGCCATCCACGATGATCTCGGCGGTGGCGCCGAAGCCGACATCGTCCAGGCCGTGGCCGGCGAGACCTCTGGCGTCGATCAGGAACATGAACTGCATGGAGAGCTGCGCGGCGAGATTGTCGGTGAGGATCTTGTCGGCCGCGGCGGATTCCAGAATGCCTACGGCCTGGTCGAGGGTGTCGGTCGTGTGGTAGGACAGGGTGCGGCGCTCGGTTTTGACGACGGGCCGGAGATTGCGAGAGGAGTAGTCGTATTGGCGGATCTCGATCTCGAGGTCGAGCGTCACCGGGCCTGCGAGGGTCACCGGTAGTTCGTATTCGAGGCGCCCGGCGTTCTCGCCCGCCTGGGCGCCGTCGTTGGCGGACCAGCGGAGGTTGACATCATCGCCGTAGCCCATGGGCCACCAGTGTTCGACCTCGACGCGGATCGTCGGGGGTGTGCCTCTGGGCCAGCGGTCGCGGGTGCGGATCGCTCGGACGACGGGCGGGATCCGAGCCATCTCGTCGAGCGCCGCGCGGATGAGCGGGCCGGCCTCTTCGGCACGGACGGACCCGCCGTCCCGGATGGGCGTCACGATCTCGCCCTCGCTGGTGCGGGAGTAGAGGGCGTTCGAGAAGTTCTTGAGGAACGTGCCGTACGAGGCCTGCCATGGCTCGCCGACCGGGCGGGCGAGGATGTTGCCGCGGGCGGCGCGGCGGAGCATGGCGGCGCGCTCGGCGCGGGTGAGGGTCATGGTGCTGGGCCGGCCGAGGGGGCCAACGGTGCGGCCGAGGCGGCGCATGACCTCGTAGCCCCACGGTCCGTCCATGCCGCCCATCGGGAGCATGTGCATCACAACGCTAGTTGGGAGCGTCGATTTCCAGCCGTTCTCCTGGATCTCGGGCCAGAGACGGAGGGGCTGGGCGAGGAGGATGAGGAGCAGGGCGGCGGCGGTCCAGCGCCAGCGGCGGCGGGTGCGGAAGAGGGCGCGTTCGGCTTTGGCCGTGCGGCCGCACTCGGGGCAGGTGAGGCCGGCGGTGGAGGCGAGGTCGTACCAGCAGCGTGGGCAGCGTCGGCGGGCGCGGGGGCGGTCGGCGAAGAGGGCCCAGAGGGCGAGGAGGAGGGCGAGGGCGGTGAGGGTCCAGCCGGCGATCTGGAACGGCATGTCGGTCCCCCGGGAGGAAGGGCGTGGGCGGATTCGCTACGCTGTGCCCGTGGCCAAGAAAGCTGCTACGAATCCGTTGTCGGGCGCGACGAAGATCGCCATCCTTGTTGGCAAGGAGCCGTTCCTTCAGGGGGAGTATACAAGCCAGCTCCGGGAGGCCCTGGGCAAGGCGCACGGGGAGGTGGACACGATCCGCTTCGACGGGGCGGCGACGGCGCTGGCGGATGTGCTGGACGAGTGCCGCACGTTCGGGCTGATGCAGCAGCACAAGCTGGTGGTGGTGGACAACGCCGAGCAGCTCATCAAGGAGGATTCGCGGCCGCTGATGGAGCGGTACGCGGAGGCACCGGTGGACGGGGCGACGCTGCTGCTCCGGGCGGAGCGGTGGTACCCGGGGAAGCTGGACAAGATCGTGGAGGCGGGCGGGGGGTCGGTGATCAAGTTCGAGGAGATCGCGCCGGGGCTGGCGATGACGTGGGCGATGAAGCGGTGCGAGAAGCGGCACGGGGCGGTGCTGGAGCCCGCGGCCGCGGAGCTGCTGGTGACGCGGATCGGGCCGGAGCTGGGGCGGATCGATACGGAGCTAGCGAAGCTGGCGCTGGCGGCGGGGGGGAGTGCGGGTGCCCCCCGCGTGAAAGGGGAAGAACACGGGCAGGATGCCCGTGCTATGGCGGAGGGCACGGGCAGGGATGGGCGTGTCACGATCACGGCGGCGCTGGTGGGGGA
>JAEYVB010000446.1 GCA_023429345.1 Planctomycetota bacterium | reverse complement strand
CAAGTTCCGCATCCGGCGGTACGGGGGAGCGCCGTGGGTGTCGCTGGAGCGCAAGACGCGTTCGGGCGACCGCGTGCGCAAGCGGCGCTCGACCCTTGCGGAGGGAGAACTCGGGCTTCTGGCGGCGGCGGACTCGGCGCCGGACTGGCCCGGGCACTGGTTCCACCGGCGGATCCTGGCGCGCAACCTGTTCCCCTCCACGGTGGTGATGTACACCCGCACGGCGTACGCCGCGGCGACTGCCGAGGGGCCGATGCGGCTCACGATCGACCGCGGTATTCGCGGGCGGCCGGCCGTGGGCTGGAGTCCGTCGCCCTTCGAGGACGGGCGGGCGCTGCTCCCGGGGCGGGCGATTCTCGAGCTCAAGTTCCTGGATGCGATGCCGGCGCCGTTCCGGTCGTTGGTGGCCGAGATGGGCCTGGCCCCGGCGAGCATCTCCAAGTATCGTGTCTGCCGCGAGGCGTGGGCCGATGCGGCGCACACGCCGGCCGCGCCCCCCGTAACCCTGGGGCTGCCCCGTGCCTGAGTGGCTGCAAAGCACGTTCGAGAACGAGGTCCAACTCAGCGCCACGACGATCGCGGCCCGGCTGCTGATCGCCCTGGCGCTCGGCTGCATCATCGCGGGCATCTACCGCCTGACGAGGCTGCGCACGGCGAACCAGCCCGCGATGCTGGCGACGATGGTGATGCTGACCGTCCTCATCGCGATGGTCACGCTGATCATCGGGGACAACATCGCCCGGGCGTTCTCGCTAGTGGGCGCGCTGGCGATCGTGCGGTTCCGGACGGTGGTCGAGGACACGCGAGACACGGCGTTTGTCATCTTCGCGGTGACCGTCGGGATGGCCCTGGGCGGCGGGTCGCTGGCGGTTCCGCTGGTCGGGATCCCGATCGTGGCCGCGGCCGCGTTCCTGTTCCGGCCCCGGGGGGCCGCCCCGGCGGCAGCGGCGGCCTCGGCGTACACGCTGACGGTGCGGGTGGGGGCCGCGTGGCTGGCGGAATCGCACCTGGCACCCGTGCTCGCGGCCCACACGGGGGCGGCCCGGCTGACCGGGATCATGACGGCACGCCAAGGGGCCGCGTTTGACAAGACGTACGCGATCGCCCCGCATCCCGGCGCCGATGTTTCGGGCCTTCTGGCGGCCCTGAACGGCCTGGAGGGGGTCCAGAGCGTGGCCCTGAGCGAGGCCTGACTGGGGGCCTGATTGCGGCAGGCGTGTCCCCGGCCCCCTCTGCCCGGCCTACTATTCCGGCCCACGATTTTTGGAGCCAGGCCATGAAGAGCGACATCCATCCCACCTACTACCCCTCCTGCAAGGTCTTCCACAACGGGCAGGTCGTCATGACCACCGGGGCCACCGTTCCGGAGCTCCACGTGGAAGTGTGGTCCGGTTCGCACCCGTTCTTCACCGGCAAGCAGACCTTCGTGGACTCGGCCGGGCGCGTCGAGAAGTTCCAGCGGAAGTTCCAGGGCAACTACTTCCAGCCCAAGGCCAAGGGCGGCAAGGCTCCCGAGGCCGAGAAGAAGGCCTGATCAACGGGCTTTGTCCCGAACCTGCAATCCCCAGCCCGGCCTTGCGGCCGGGTTTTTTATGGGGCCCATCCTCGTTCTATCCATTCATCCGCTGAATGGATATACTGGCCGCACTATGTCCACCAGCCCGTTCCTTCACGCCTTGGCCCGCCGCACGCTCCTGTTTGACGGGGCGATGGGCACCTCGATCCACAATCACGACCTCGATGTCCATAGCGATTACTGCGGGTGCGAGAACTGCACGGACATCCTGGTCCGGACCCGTCCGGATGTGATCCAGAGCATCCACGAGTCGTTCCTGGCCGCGGGCGCGGATGTGGTGGAGACGGACACGTTCGGGGCCAACCGGCTGGTGCTGGCGGAGTTCGGGATCGAGGGGGAGGCGTACGAGCTGAACAGGCTGGGGGCGCGGGTGGCGCGGGCGGCGGCGGAGAAGTACTCGACGCCGGAGCGGCCGCGGTTTGTGGCGGGGTCGATGGGGCCGGGCTCGAAGCTGATCACGCTGGCGAACACGACGTGGGATGCGATGCTGGGCTCGTACCGGGAGCAGGCGCTGGGGCTGGTGGACGGCGGGGCGGATGTGCTGATCATCGAGACCTGCCAGGACCTGCTGCAGGTGAAGTGCGCGATCAACGCGGTGCTGGCGGCGCTGGCGGAGCGTGGGAAGTCGCCGCTCGAGGTCCCGATCATGGTGTCGGTGACGATCGAGACGACGGGGACGATGCTGCTGGGGACGGAGATCGCGGCGGCGGCGACGGCGCTGGCGCAGTACCCGATCGTGTCGCTGGGTCTGAACTGCGCGACGGGCCCGGCGGAGATGGCGGAGCACATCCACTGGTTGTGCGAGAACTGGCCTCGGATGGGGTGCGCGGCGTTCCCGGGGCTGGGGCGGCGGGCGGTGAGCGTGATGCCCAACGCCGGGCTGCCGGTGCTGGTGGAGGGCCGGACGGAGTACCCGCTGCGTCCGGGTCCGTTCGCGGAGTCGATGCGGAAGTTCGTCGAGCGGGACGGGGTGCGCATCGTGGGGGGCTGCTGCGGCACGACGCCCGAGCACATCGCGCAGCTGCGCGCGGTGCTGGACGCGGCGGGGCCGGCGCGGGAGCCGGCGGCGGCGGCGGCGCCCAGGGCGGGTGTCACCTCGCTGTACTCGCACACGGACTACCGGCAGGACACGTCGATCCTGATCATCGGCGAGCGGATGAACTCGTCGGGGTCGCGGGCGTTCAAGCGGCTCCTGGAGGCGGAGGATTTCGACGGGATCGTCTCGCTGGCGCGGGAGCAGGTGCGTCACGAGGGCGCCCACGTGCTCGATGTGAACGTCGACTACGCCGGGCGCGACAACGCGCGGGACATGGCGGAGGTGGTGTCCCGGGTGGTGCGGCAGGTCAACGTGCCGCTGATGCTCGATTCGACGCAGCTCGCGACGATCGAGGCGGGGCTGCGGCACGCGCCGGGCAAGTGCATCATCAATAGCGCGAACTTCGAGGACGGGGAGGCGAAGTTCGACGAGGTGTGCCGGCTGGCGAAGACGTACGGGGCGGCGCTGGTGATCGGCAGCATCGACGAGGACCGGGAGGCGTCGATGGCCCGCACCGCGGACCGGAAGCTGGCGATCGCGGAGCGGGCGTACGAGCGGGCGACGCGGCTCCACGGGCTGCCGCCGGAGGACCTCCTGTTCGACCCGCTGGTGCTCCCCGTCTCGACGGGCATGGAGTCCGACCGCCGGAGCGGACTGGAGACGATCGAGGGCGTTCGGCGGATCGCGGCGCGGTTCCCGGAATGCCAGACGACGGTGGGGCTCTCGAACGTCTCGTTCGGGCTGAAGCCAGCCGCGCGGGTGGTGCTCAACTCGGTCTTCCTGCACGAGCTGATCGGCGCCGGGCTGACGAGCGCGATCCTGCACTTCAGCAAGATCCTGCCGGAGTCGCGGATCCCGGAGGAGCAGTGGCGGGCGGCGCTGGATGTCATCTACGACCGGCGGGGCGGGGGGCTGGACGACCGGGCGGCGGACCCGCTCCAGCACTTCATATCGCTTTTCTCGGGGGATGAGGGGGCGGTGGCGACGCGGGAGGCCCGGGTCCTCACGCTGGAGGAGCGGCTGCGCCACCACATTATCGACGGCGAGAAGGAGGCGCTCGGCGCGACGCTCGACGAGGCGCTGGCAAAGTACTCGGCGCTCGACATCATCAACGATCACCTCCTCGACGGCATGAAGACGGTCGGCGAGCGCTTCGGCTCGGGGCAGATGCAGCTCCCCTTCGTGCTCCAGTCGGCCGAGGTCATGAAGATGGCCGTGGCGCACCTCGAGCCGCACATGGAGAAGAAGGGGGACGGGGCGGGCAAGGGCACGATCGTGCTGGCGACGGTGAAGGGGGATGTTCACGACATCGGCAAGAACCTGGTGGACATCATCCTCAGCAACAACGGCTACCGCGTGGTGAACCTCGGGATCAAGCAGCCCATCGCGGACATCATTAAGGCCTGGCGGGAGCACAAGGCCGACGCCATCGGCATGTCCGGGCTCCTGGTCAAGTCGGTGAACGTGATGGAGGACAACCTCAAGGAGCTGAACGAGTCGGGGCTCAACCCGCCGGTGCTGCTCGGCGGCGCTGCGCTCACCCGGCACTACTGCGAGAGCCACCTGCGGTCCACGTACAAGGGGAACTGCCTGTACGGCAAGGACGCCTTCGACGGGCTGCGCGTGATGGACCACCTGGTCCGCGGCCAGACCGCCGTCCTGGATCAGGAGATCCGGGAGCGGCTCGCCAAGCGGTCCGCGGCCGAGGAGACCATCAACCGTTCGCGGATCGAGAAGCTGGCCGCGGCCAACGGCGGCGGGGGCCCGAGGGCGGCGGCATCGGCGGCCACGGCGCCGGCGCGTTCGGCGGTCTCGGCGTCGGTCGCGATCCCCGCAGCGCCGTTCTGGGGCTCGCGGATCATCGCCGGGGACCAGCTCGACCTGGACGACATCTACCCGTTCATCAATCCTGTGGCGCTCTTCCGCGGGCAGTGGGGGGCGAAGAAGGGGGCGATGTCGGACGCGGAGTACGCGGCCTTCCTGGAGGACCGGATCCAGCCCGTGTTCGAGCGCATGAAGCGGGTCTGCAAGGCAGAGGGGATCCTGCGTCCGGCGGTGGTGTACGGCTATTTCCCGTGCAACGCCGAGGGCGACGACCTCATCATCTGGGAGGGGCCGGAGTCCCGCATTGAGCGGCTGCGGTTCACGTTCCCGCGGCAGGCGGGCTCGAAGGCGCTGTGCATTTCGGACTTCTTCCGCCCGGTCGAGTCGGGGGAGGTGGATGTCATCGGGATGTCGTGCGTCACCATGGGGCCGCGGGTCGGGGAGGCCGCGCGGGCGCTGTTCGCGAAGAACGATTACACCGAGTACCTCTACCTGCACGGCATGGGGGTTGAGTCGGCCGAGGCGCTGGCGGAGTTCTGGCACAAGCGGATGCGGCAGGAGCTCGGGATCTCGGGCGAAGACTCGCCGCGGATCAAGGACCTATTCACGCAGAAGTACCGCGGCAGCCGCTACTCGTTCGGGTACCCCGCGTGCCCGGAGATGAGCGACCAGGAGAAGCTTTTCAAGCTCCTGGAGCCTGAGCGGATCGGCTGCGCCCTCACGGAGAACTGGCAGATCGACCCCGAGCAGAGCACGAGCGCGATCATCGTGCACCATCCGGAGGCGAAGTACTTCAACGTGTGAGCGCGATCAGGGGGCAGCGGCTCATGCGGCGGTCTCCTTCTCCGTGCGTTCGCGGCGGCCGTGGCCGCGGCCCTCGATTACCACGGGCCCACCGGACGCCCAAAGGGCGCGGCCACGTTCCTGGGCCGATAATCGACCCTCACAGGCGACGGGGCCGGGCCCCCGGCGCATCTTCTTCCCCCGCCGTCCCAGCGGAACGGCGACAGCTTTGGAGCCACCCGTGCGCACCTTTCGCCGAGCGTTTGTCATGACCTCCGCCGTCCTTCTGGGGGCGCTCCCGGCGCTGGCGGGCCAGCCGGAGGGGGCGGGTTCCAGAAAGCTCCACATCCTGATCCTGGGGGGCACCGGCTTCCTCGGGCCGGCATGCATGGAATCGGCCCTGGCGAGCGGCCACCGGGTGACGCTGTTCAACAGCGGGCGGACCGAAGAGCGGCGCCAGGCCGGGGGGCGGCCGTCGCTCATCCCGGAAGGCGTCGAGGTGCTGATCGGGAACCGCGACCCGGAGAAGACCGCGGACGATCGCCGGCTGGCGGGCCTGCCGGAGGACCAGCGCAAGCCCGACCCCAACTCTCCCAAGGGCCTTTCGCAGCTCGAGGGCAGGACGTTCGACGCGGTGATCGACACCAGCGGCTACTACCCGAGGATGGTGGGGGCCTCGGCGGAGCTTCTGGCGCCGAACGTGAAGAACTATGTCTTCATCTCCACGCTCTCGGTGTACAAGTCCAACGAGCACCCCGGCAAGACGGAGGAGGATGAGCTCGGCACTCTGGAAGACCCGACCGTCGAGTCGATGGGCCCGCAGGGGGCGTACTACGGGCCGCTGAAAGCGCTCTGCGAGAAGGCTGTCGAGGAGGCGATGCCGGGGCGGGCGACGATCCTGCGCCCCGGGTTCATTGTTGGCCCGCGCGATGTCTCGGCGCGTTTTCTGTACTGGCCGGTGCGGATCGCCGCGGGCGGCGACATGCCGGTGCCCGGCACGCCCGAGACGCTCATCCAGGTCGTCGATGTCCGTGACCTGGCCGACTTCACGATCCGGACCATCGAGCAGAACATCACCGGGGTCTTCAACGTGACGGGACAGCCGATGCCGATGCTGGCCTTCGTGGAGGAGATCCGCGAGGGCGTCGGCGCAGAGACGAGCTTTGTTTTCCTCGGCAAGGAGTTCACGGAATCGAACGACCTGGGCTTCGCCCAGTTCCCGCTGTACATCCCGCAGGAGGGCGAGGCCGCGGGCTTCCACCAGCGCGATGTGAGCAAGGCGGTCAGGGCGGGCCTGACATTCCGGCCGCTCTCGGATACCGCGAGGGCGACGCTCGAGTGGTACCGGGACCTCCCGGCGGACATCCAGGAGAAGGTCCTGCCCGCGGGTCGGCTGACGCCGGAGCGCGAGAAGGAGCTGCTGGAGGCGTTCCGGTCGACTCCGAAGGAAAGCCCGGTGCGCGCGCCCGCGGACTGAGAGCTAGTCCCCGTACAGCAACTGGTCCCACCAAAGGTCGAGTTCCGTCTCGTCGAGGCGCAGCACACCTTCGCGGGTTGCTCCCGACGGGAGCGGGTGGAGCGATGCCAGCCGCTCGAAAACGCGCGCCCGCTGCTCGCCCTGCGTCCGGTGGAGCAGGTGCCAGAGGGTCACCCCGTCGGCGCGGCGGGCGTGTTCGAGGGCATACTCGACCGCGCCATTCTTGCCGTACTCGAACGCTTCCGCGCCGTCGCGCACCGCCCCGGGAGCATCCGCGGCGAGCGGCACGCCCGGCCCCGTCTCGGTCCGCGTGTCGCAGGTGTATCCGTGCGGGACGTTGGCGAACCGGCCGCGGCCCTCGAGCCGAACCGTGCCCGCGATGACATGAAGGCGCGACCCGCCGTGCTCGCCGACGTGGAGCGTGTACTCGCAGCCGAGGTCGATCGCTAGCGCCGAAGGCGTGTCTACGAGGAACACGCCGGGCGGCGCGATGATCGAGGCGTGGATCGAACCCACGGGCAACTCCAGCAGGGTGCGTCCCGGCGTTGATTCCCTCAGCCGGAGGCGGGTGCCGGG
>JAEYVB010000438.1 GCA_023429345.1 Planctomycetota bacterium | reverse complement strand
CCGCGGCGCTCCAGAAGTACCGGCAGGATGTGCTGAACAACCCCGCGGCCGACATCCAGTACCTCACGCCGGCACAGATGGCCGAGGTCGGCTTCAAGCCGCTGTCGCGGGAGCAGGTGCTGGGGTTGATGCTGATCAAGCCGGGCGATGTGTACAGCGACGACAAGATCCGCAAGAGCCTGGACTCGATCCGGACGGGGTACTCCAAGCTCGGGCACATCCGCGATTCGGGGCGGGGGGCGATCTCGGTGTCGCTCGACCCGCGCGAGGTGCGGGATGAGGCGCGGCCGCTGGTGGACCTGATCCTCTTCATCGAGGAGGGGGCGCCGTACAAGACGGGCGAGGTGATCGTCACGGGGAACGAGCACACGAAGCAGGAGGTGATCCTGCACGAGCTCGACATCCGTCCCGGGCGGCCGCTGGATCTGTCGCTGGTGGAGGAGTCGCGGAAGAACCTGGAGAACCGCAAGCTGTTTGCGCCGGGGTCGGTGCGGATCACGCCGCAGCCGGCGCGGGAGGGCGACGACCACCGGGATGTGCTGGTGGAGGTGCAGGAGACGACGACGGGGTCGATCAACATCGGCGCGGCGATCGGGTCGGACTCGGGGGTGGTGGGACGGCTGGCGGTGATCGAGCGGAACTTCGACCTGTACGATGTGCCGGACTCGTGGGGGGAGTTCCTGAGCGGGCGGAGCTTCCGGGGCGCGGGGCAGACGTCGGACCTCGAGATCCTGCCGGGCAGCGAGCAGCAGACGTACTCGTACACGCTGACCGACCCGACGCTCTTCGACACGGACTACACGGGCTCGGGCACGGCGATCTACCGCGAGCGCGAGTACCGGCAGTACGACGAGGAGCGCTACGGGCTGCGGGCGAGCCTGGGGCGGCGGTTCGGGCGGGTGTGGACGGGCTCGCTCTCGTTCCGGAACGAGTGGGTGGCGCTCTCGAACATCGACGACGATGCGCCGGTGGACGTCTTCGACGTCGAGGACCGGAGCCTGCTGACGATCATCGGCGGAGAGCTGACGCGGACGACGGTGGACGACCGGATCCGCCCCTCGCGCGGGACGAGGACGGTCCTGAGCCTGGAGCAGGCGGGGCTGATCGCGGGCGACTTCGACTTCACGCGCCTGCAGGCGGACCACAGCGCGTTCTTCACGGTGTACGAGAGCTTCATGGGGTACAAGACGATCCTGAAGCTCAGCACGCAGCTCGGCTACATCCCGCAGGACCAGGACGATGTGCCGGTCTACGAGCGGTTCTACATGGGCGGGCAGAGCTTCCGCGGCTTTGCCTTCCACGGCGTCTCGCCGATCGGGATCCGCAACGACACGGGCGAGCGCGGCGACGTCGCGGTGGGCGGCACGTTCCTCTTCTTCCTCGGGCCCGAGCTGAACCAGCCGATCTACAAGGACACCGTGAGCCTGGTGACCTTCGTCGATACGGGCACGGTGGACACGGACATCAGCTTCGACGAGTACCGCGTCTCGGCGGGGGTGGGCGTGCGGCTCTTGATCCCGGCGCTCTCGCAGGTGCCGCTGGCCTTCGATTTCGGGTTCCCGCTTATCAAGCAGAGCGGCGATCGCGAGCGGATTTTCACCTTCTCGGTGGACCTGCCGTTCCAGTGAGCCCGGGGATTTGGGGCGGGGAACCCGCGGCGGCCGCGGGCGTCCAACCGCTGAGTTTGTGGCTGCTATCATCCCGCCGGGCCCACGCGGAAGAGACTTTGGGGCCCGGTATTTACCCCAAGCAACGAGGAATCTCCATGAGCACGCGTCCGAGCTTTGCCTGGTCCCGGGGTCTGGCGCTGGTGTCCGCCGCCTGCCTGAGCGTGGGCGCGGTGGCGACGTACCAGTCCGCGACGGCCCAGCAGGGAGCGAAGGCCGCCCCGACGGCGGTGCACGTGGTCGATCTCAACCGCATCCTGGCCTCCCTCGCGGAGGCGACGGACGTCTTCGCGCGGCTGGAGGCGGAGAACAGGAATGCGCAGGCCAAGCTCGACGAGATCGAGGGCCAGATGAAGTCGGTCAAGGCGCGGCTCGACGCCATGCCGAAGCAGCGGAGCCCGGAGCGGGCCCAGCTCGAGGGGCAGTTTCTGGAGCTCAGCGTGCAGGGCCGGGCGCGGCTCGAGGTGCTGAAGCAGCTCCAGGACGTCTCCGAGGGCGACGCGATGCTGAGCCTGTACGAGAAGATCACCGACGCCGTCAAGCGTTACTCCGAGATGCAGGGCATCGACCTTGTCCTGAGCGACGACTCGGGCGTGAAGCTCCAGCCCGAGGCGGCGGACCGGCCGATCCTGGGCAAGGATGTGCGCCGGTACAGCAACGATCGGCAGGTGATCTACGCGGCCAAGCGCGTCGACCTGACCGACCAGGTCATCACCATGATGAACAACGAGTACGCCAAGGGGCGGCGGTGAGCGTGGCGGCGGCGGCCCGCGGGCGCGCGGGGTCCGGGCTGGCACGCGAGCACACGACCGGATCGATCGCGGCGCTCCTGGGCGCTGAGCTGATCGGCCCGGAACACCTGACCATCGACCACCTCGAGACGATCGAGCGGGGCGGGGCCGGGGCCCTCACGTTCATCCGCTCCGCCGGGTTCGCGGCGCAGTGGCCAGCGTGCAAGGCGACGGCGGCGCTCGTGACCCGGGGCATCCCGGTGCCGGGGCACAACGCGGCCGAGCGGGCGCTCCTGGTCGTGCCCGATGCCGACCTGGCCCTGATCCGGATGCTGGAGCTCTTCGCGCCCGAGCCCGAGGCGCGGGAACCCGGGGTGCACGCCGGTGCCTCGGTCGACCCGGGGGCGGAGATCGCCCCCACCGCCTCGATCGGCCCCTGCTGCGTGGTCGGCGCGGGGGCGGTGGTCGAGGAGGGTGCGGTCCTGGTGAGCAACGTCGTGGTCGGCCGCAGCGCCCGGATCGGGCGCGGGACGGTGCTGCACCCGGGCGTGGTGGTGGGCGACCGGTGCCGGATCGGGGCCCAGTGCGAGCTGCACCCGGGCGTGGTGATCGGGGCCGACGGCTTCGGTTACCGCCCGGCGCTCGACGGCCGCGGCGTGGTGAAGGTGCCGCACATCGGGCACGTCGAGATCGGGGACGCGGTGGAGATCGGGGCCAACACCTGCATCGACCGGGCCAAGTTCGGCGCGACGATCGTGGGGAGCGGGACCAAGATCGACAACCTGGTGCAGATCGCGCACAACTGCCGCATCGGCCGCGCGTGCCTCCTCTGTGGGTGCTGCGCGCTGGCGGGCTCGGTGGTGCTCGGCGACGGCGTGATCCTGGGCGGCAACACCAACGTCGCCGACAACCTGACCATCGGCGCCGGGGCGAAGGTCGCGGCCAACGGGGGCGTCATCAACGACATCCCCGCGGGTGAGACGTGGCTGGGCATCCCCGCGATGCCGGTTGCGGAGGGGACGCGGAACTACGCGGCCTTCCGCGGCCTGGCGGACCTCAGCCGCACCGTGCGCAAGCTCCAGAAGCGGCTCGACGGGCTCGGCCATGCCTGAGGTGCCGCGGCGAACGCCGGCCCGCCCCGCGGAGGTCGCCGGCCGCGGGCTCTTCAGCGGCCTGCCGGCGACGGTGCGGATCCTGCCCGCCGATGCCGGGGACGGCATCCGGCTCCGGCGCGCGGACTCCCTTGATTCGTACCCGGCGCGTATCGACCACGTCTTTGTCCCGCAGAACCTGCCGGGGCGGAACACCTGCCTGGCCGCGGCCGACGGGGGCTCGCCGGTCCTGACCGTCGAGCACATCCTCTCGGCGCTGGCGGGGCTGGGCGTGACCGATGCGGTGCTGGAGGTGGACGGCTCCGAGATCCCGATCATGGACGGATCGGCGCTGGCGTTCGTGGAAGCGGTGCGGGGCGCGGGGATCAGGGAGCTAGGCGGCAGCGCAGACCCGCTGGTTGTCTCGCGGGAGATCGAGGTGCGCGCGGGGGAGAGCGTGATCACGGCGCGGCCGCGGGCGGCGGGTGCGGCCGGGGGCGCCTACCGCTACGAGCTGGACTACGGCCAGGGCTCGCCGATCCCGGCGCAGAGCGCGGCGGTCGAGCTCGGGGATGCGGGGGTCTACGAGCGGGAGGTGGCGCCGGCGCGGACGTTCTGCCTGGAGGCCGAGGCGCTCCAGATGCGGTCGATAGGGCTCTTCGAGCACCTGTCGACCCGGGACATGCTGGTGATCGGCGCGGGCGGCCCGATCGACAACGTGCTGCGCTTCGCGAACGAGCCGGCGCGGCACAAGCTGCTCGACCTCATCGGCGATCTGGCGCTGGTGGGGCGGCCGATCGTGGGCGAGATCATCGCCCGGCGCGCGGGCCATGCGCTCAACCACGAGATGGCCCGGTCGCTGCTGAAGGCGTTCGGCTGAATCAGTCGGACTTGGCCGCGGCGGCGAGGAAGGGGCAGCGGAGGATGACGCGGTCCTGCACGGGGCCGAAGCGTCCGGGCTCGACGCGGATTTCGAGGGTGCGGCCGGCACCCTGGCCGAGGTCGGCGTTGATGCGGATGCTGGGGGCAGCGGCGCTCAGCCGCTGGCGGAGGAGCTCGCGCCGCTCTCCGCCGGTGTGGAGCGCGACGACGACGTCGAGGTCGCCCCAGGTCCAGGCGTCGCGCGGGAGCTCGGCCTCGGTCGTGAGCCGCGTGAGGGCGTCGGGGATAGACCAGCGGACGGTCATCGGGCCGGGGAGCAGGAGGTCCTGGGCGCCGACCGCGCCGGGGCGGCCGAGGGGGCGCAGGGGCTCGGTCCAGCGGCGGCCCCCGGAGGGTTCCTGCTCGCGCGGGGCGATCGCGGCGAGGGGCCGCAGCGCCGCCATGTCGAAGCTGACGCCGAGCACCGCCGAGAGCCGGACGGAGGCGGCGCCGGCGGCCGCGGCGGTGTCGGGGCTCTCGCTGTCGCCGGAGAGCCGTGGGGTGAGCAGCACCTCGCCGACGCGGGTGGTGCGCCACTCGCGGATGCCGACGATCGAGCCGTCCTCGAGCCAGGCGAAGGGGCCGGCGGGCTCGCGGGTGGGGTTGGCGAAGACGATCTGGGCGATGCGGTCGAGCGGTATGGTGTGGGTCTGCTCACCGGCGGAGGCGGTGATGGGGTCGGCGAGCTGCTCGATGAACGCTTCCAGGCGGTCGCCGTTGGCGAAGATGATGAGGTCGTTGGCGGCGGGCGCGGGGCGGTCGGCGGCCTCGGCGGCGATGCGGAGCCGGTGGAGGTCGTCGATCTTGAGTTGGACGGGCCCGATGGCGGGGTGGGACCAGGTCACGATGTCGGGGTCAGCGCCCGCGGGCGCGAGGGAGCCGGTGAGCGCCTGACCGTCGATGAGCTCGAGGGTGGCGGGCGCGGGGCGCGCGCCGGGTTCGGGGGACGATTCCGGCGGGGCGGCGGCGAAGCGGTCGGCGGCGGGCTTGGCGGGCGGGGCCGGGGGCGCGGGGAGGATCGCGAGGTACTCGGTGGTGGGCTCGGTGCGGACGAGGCCGCCCTCCATGTAGGTGAGCGTGCCGGGGTCGAGTGCGGTGAGCAGGACGGGGCGTTCCTGGAGCGCGCGGTCGAGGAGCAATCGCGGGACGCCCTTGGCTTCCTGGGCCGCGGCGGGGGATGGAACATAGCAAATGGCAAAGAGCAAATAGCAAATCCAGCGCGGGTGTTCCCGATTCGCATCTGCTGTTTGCCGTGTGCCGTGTGCCATAGGAGCAGTCCCTACTTCTGGAAGATGGGCAGGTAGCGCTTGGGCATCTGCAGGATGATGAGGGACATGGCGGTGCCGTAGCAATCGCCGACGCTGCGGTCCTCCCAGCTGCCGTTGGCGAGCTGCGAGCGGATGAGCTCTTCGCGGATGGCGGGCCACCACTTGGCCCACGATTCGCCGCCGGCGAGGTACATGGCCTGGACGGCGTAGTACTGGCCGTAGAAGTAGTGGGCGCGGCTGGCGGCGGGCTGCCCGGGCATGGCCTCGCGGATGAGGTAGGCGATGCCCTTGTCGATCGCGTCGTCCTCGTGGATGCCGGCGTAGTAGAGGCTGGCGACGCCGGCGGCCGAGCGGGGCCAGCCGCTGGCGCCCATGTCCTCCTGGTAGCGGAAGCCGCCGTCGGGGTTCTGGCAGCGGCGGACGTACTCGACCGCGCGGTCGATGGTGTCCTTGGAGACCTCGATGCCGGCGTTGCGCGCGGAGCGCAGGGCCATGATCTGCGCGATGGTGACCGAGACATCGGCGTCGTAGGGGACGGGGTTGTAGCGCCAGCCGCCGGCCTCGTTCTGCGTCTGCTCGATGAGCCGCACGGCCTTGACGAGCGCCTCGTGGAGGCGGCCGGCAAGCGCGGTGTCGCCGCCGCCCGCGGTCATGCCGTAGACCTCGCCGAGGAAAAGGGTGGCGAAGCCGTGGCCGTACATCGGTCCGTTGGCGGCATCGCCGGCGACCAGGCCGCTCTCGGTGCAGTTGGCGAGCATGTACTCGGTGCACCGGGCGACGGCCTCGCCGTAGGGGCCGCGGCCGGGGAGGTTGCCATCGCCCATGAGGGCGATGCCGGCGAGGGCGGAGACGGCAACGTTTTTGCCGAAGCGGCCATCGCCGAAGGAGCCGTCGGTGCCCTGCTGGGAGACGAGGAACCGGAGGCCCTTGGCGATGGCCTCGTCGAGGGCGGGGGTGATCTCGCCGTCGGCGGCGTTGTTCTGGGCGGACTGGGGGCGTGCGTCGGGAATTTCGGGGCGCGGGGACGTTTCCTGCGCCGTCGCGGCGGCGACGGCAAGATAGCAGATGGCAAATGGCAAATGGCAAATCCGGAAGGGAGCGCTCCGACCGCCCCGGGCCTGCTTGCGCGGGTGCCTTGCAATTGCCATGCGCGATCTGCTATTTGCCATTTGGTCCTTCACCGTCCGGCCTCCTCCGCGATTCGGCGGTAGTAGGCCTCGGTCCACTTCTGGTACATGGAGCTGTACTTGTCGGCGTTGCCCTGGAGGAGGGCATCGCGCACGCGCGCGGGGAGCGAGCCCCAGGCGGCGCCCTGGGCCATCTCCGGCCCGAGCGGTCCCTCGCGGCGGCCGGGCGGATCGCTCGACTGCTGCGGGTCGCCGTTCTGCGGCTGGCCCTGGTTCTGGCCCTGCTGCTGCTGCTGGGGCTGCTGGCTCGGGTCCTGGTTCTGTTTCTGGGACTGCTGCTGCTGCTGCTGTTGCTGCTGCTGCTTCTCGGCCTGCGAGATCAGGATGTCGAGCTTGCGGATGACGTCCTCCTGCATGCGCTGCGTGGTGATGCTGGTGTCGCGCGATTGCTCGAGCCGCGCGGCGGTGTCGCCCATGAGGCGCACGGCCTGGAGGAACGCCTCGGAGACCTCCTGGTTGCTGAGCTTGCGCTCGAGCGCGGCCTTCGTGGGGTCCTGGGGCTCGGGGAGCGGCTTGGTCGGCGCGGGCTTCTTCTCCGGCGTCAGGCCGAGGAGCTCGTCGAGGCTCGGGGGCTGCGCGGGTCTTTCGGGCTGGGGCTTCTCGGGGGGGGGCTTCTCGGGTTGAGACTCCGCGGGCCGCGGCGCGGGCTCCTGCGGCTTAGCCTCCTGCGCGGCGGCCGCGCCGGCGAAGGAGGCGAGAGCGGCGGCGGTGAGCGTGAGGGTGCGGCGCATGGTTAGTCCTCCTCCTTGACCGGTCCGCCGGGGGACTCGGGCAGGGCAGGGGCTTCGCTCGGCGGCTGGAGCTTCTCGGCGAGCTCCTCGGCGCGGTCGTGCAGGGTGCGCTGGAACTCGCCGAGGCCGGCGAGTTCCTCGGGCGTGGCGTCGGCTTTCGCCTCGTCGAGGGCCCGGGTTTGGTCCATGGCTTCCTGCTGCATCGCGCGGAGGAGCTTGAGCTCGGCGATCGGTGGGATGATCGGCTGCTCCTGGCCGCCGGCGCCCCCGCCGCCGCCGCCGGAGCTCGCTTCCTCGCGGAACTCGTCGCCCTCGGGGTCTTCCTCGCTCAGCGCCTCGACCAGCGACTGCAGGATGCGGACGGCCGCGGCCTGGTTGCGGGCAACGGCGCTATCGGCCTGGCCGGCGCGGAGCTTCTTGCCCGCGATGGCCGCGGCGGCGTCGAGCCGCTCGTGGGCGTACTTGAAGGTGCCGGCGCTGTCGATCTCGCCGGTCTCTCTGCGGACGGTCTCGAGGCTTTGGCGGAGGGATTCCTGGCGTTCGCCCAGGGCGCGGACCTGGAGGCGTTCGCGGCGGTCGGGGTTCTTGCCGATCAGCGGGTCGGTCTGGCCCTGGATGGCGACCTGCTCCTCGAGGGCCTCGCGGTAGGCCTTGCGGAGCTCGGCGCGCTTGCGGTCGTTCTCGCGCTTGGCGGCCTGCTCCTGGAGCTTGCGGGCCTCGTCCTTGGCGAGGCGCAGGAGGCGGAGGGACTCGCGCTCGGCCTGCCCGACGCGCCCGGGGTCGGGCGGATCGGCGCGGAGCGCGGCGACGGCGGTGTCCTGGTTGCGGGCGGCGCGATCGACGAGGTCGCCGATCTCGGCGGTGGCGCGGTCGGCCTTGGCCCGCGCGGCGACGTCGAGCGTGTTGGCGTTGAGGGCGATGAGCGGGATATCGAGCCCCGAGAAATCGTCGATCTCCTCGGCGCGCTCGAGGGCGGCGATCTGGATGTCCTGGTCGGTGATGAGTTTCTCGATCGATTCCAGCAGGTCGGCGAGGATGCGCTTCAGGGCGGCGTCGCGGTTCTTCTGGGCCTCGTTCATGTCCTGGAGCATCTGCTCGAGGTTCTCGGCGGCCTCCTGCTGCTGGGCGCTGGCGGTGCTGGTCTGGTTCTGCTGGACGTTCTGCGAGGCCTGCTGCATCTCCTGCGGGACCTGCTGCTCGCGGCCGCGCTGGGCGGCGGCCTTCATGCCCTCGGACTGCGCCGGGTCGACCTTCGCCATCTGCTGGGCGCGTTCCTCGAGCTCCTCGATGGCGCGCTGGGCGGCGTCGGAGAGGCGCTGCTGCTGGTCGGCGATCTCCTGGAGCTCGCTCTGCTCGGCGGGGGTGAGGTCCTCGGCGCGCTTGCCCATGGTCCGCTCGCCGGCGCGCTGGGTGCGGGCCTGGAGCTCGCGCTGCTGCTCGGCGAGGCGCTGGAGGGTGCGGCTGAGGACCCAGGAGTCTTCGCCGCGATCGAGCGCCTCGGCGATCTGGCCGAGCTTGTCGCGGACATCCTCCTGCCGCTCCTGGATGGCTTCCTGCTGCTCGGGGGCGAGGGGGGCACGCTCGGTTTCGCCGGCGGCCTGGCGCGCGGCGGCTTCCATCTGCGAGCCGGCGCGCTCGGCCTCCTGCGCGGCCTCTTCGAGGAGGCTGTCGATATCTTCGAGGAGGCCCTCCAGCCCCTCATCCTCCATCTGGTTGCGCTCGATGCGGGAGCGCAGCCGCTGGACGGACTCGCGCTGCTGGCCGATCCGCTGGGAGAGCGCCTGCTGGCGGCGGGACTCATCGTCCGAGACCGAGCCCTGCGCCACCGCGCCGGCCAGATCGGCCTGCTCCTCGTCCAGCCGCATGGTCACCTTGCGCACGCTGGCGAGCTCGGACTGGATCTGCCGCAGGAGGTCGTCCTCGCCGATGATGCGGAGCTTGCGCGGGGAGGAGCGGACCGGGTCGTGCCGCGCGCCGTCGAGCTCGTAGTTGTCGCGGGCGCTGGCGTAGATCCACACCTCGTCGCCGGGGGCGAGGTCCATGTCCCGGAGCTCGCCGAGCGCCAGCGTGAGCCCGGCGCTCGCCTGCGAACGCACCGGCTCCCCCCCCTCACCGAAGGCGCTGGCCGCCACCATGGCGGGCTCGCCCACGGGCTCGGGGGCGGCGCCCATCGAACCCTCGGAGGGCTTGGCCGCCTGCACCAGGATCTCGACCGATCGGATGCCGACATCGTCGCGGCCCTCGCCGCTGATCGCCACGCGCGCGGTGGCCAGGACGGACTCATCCTCCCGGGGCTCCACCACCGTCGCCGACGGGGGCTTGTCCTCGATGATGTCGAAGCTGAAGACCGTCTCTTCCGTGCCGCGGATGCCGTGACGGTCGGCGATGCGGAAGGGGAGGCGCAGCGACTCGGTCGCGCGCCAGGAGAACTCCCACACCTCGCCGGTGACGGCGATCGCCGCGGCCTCGGGCAATCCCGGCAAGTTGGCCTGCGCCCAGGCGGTCCGGTCGGCCGCGGGGGGCGGGGGGAGCGGCTTGTTCAGCCTCAGTTTCAGCGTCAGGTCCGATCCGGCGAGCACGGGCCCGACGATGGCGCGCTGGTCGGCCCCCGTGCCGAGGTCGTGCGGCCCCGATACGAAGGCGCTGCCCGTCGACCGGGCGTAGGCCGGCATCGAGATGGTCGCCTCGGCCCCCACCACCGCGGGCGGGCGGACCAGCGTGACGCGCCGGGACTCGGTCCGGTCGTCGCTGGTCTCGAACCAGTACTCGAGCGTGGCGGACTCGGCCCCGGCGGCGAGGGTCCCGGGCTCGATCAGCCGCTCGTAGGTCTCGCGCCCGTCGTCGCCCTTGCCCTGCCCGGTGAGCAGCACCCGCTGCGGGGCGCCGGCGCCCTCGGCGGTGATGATGCGGTAGCGCGCCGTGACGCGCGTCTCGCCCTCGGGGCGGTCGGTCTTGGTGATGGTCGCGCGGAGAGGCAGCGCGCTGCCCAGCGGGTGGACCTCAACCTCCGTGCCGTCCACGAGCGCGGTCCGCTTGGGCCACTGCGCCCCCGACCAGGGCGCTGCGACGCGGGCCAGGCCGATCCCGGCGAGCATCGGGCCGGCGAGGATGACCACCATCGCCGCGGCCGCGAGGCACACCCCGGCGGCGATGTAGCTGTCGCGGGTCCGGCGCAGGCTCAGGATGGAGGAGGCCCGGACGCCGGCGAACCGTTCGCGGGCTTCGCGGACGACGTTCTCCGCCATCCATCCGCCGACGGGCGTGGTCTCGGGGTGTTCGGCGAGTTCGAGCCCGGAGGCGAGCAGGCCGGAGATGCCGGCCTTCCTGCCTTCCTCAGAGTGCTCCAGCCGCAGGGCGACCTCGGTGAGGGAGGGGCGGAAACCCAGGGCGGGGCGGACAAGCCGCCAGAAGCCATAGACCAAGGCGGCAATCCCGGCGACCCAGAAGACCGCCCGGAGCCACGCCGGTAATCGGAGTAGATAATCCAGAATCCCCGCGCCCAGGAGGCCGGCGAGCAGGGCGGCCAGCAGCGTGGCCGCGGCCCCGGCGAGGAGGAGACCCCGGGCCCGTGACCGCACCCGCCGCAGCTGGTCGACCACCGGGGTCATCGGGGCGGGGGCTTGGTCCATCGAGCGCTCCTTCTGGAGTCTATCGGACGGGCGACAGGGTCCATCCTGTCACGGGGCGGTTTCGGCCGAGGGCGCGGGAACTGGCGGGCCCTCCCTTCATACGCCCACCCGGGCCGGGGGGTTGGCGGCGGGCCCGGATAACCGCGCCCGCCTACCGGACCCCCCCGCGGGTGCGCCCGATCATCCTTATACAGGCGGGCGCCGGGGGGCGGCGGGCGCTGTGAGAATGAGCGGCGGCTCGGACGGGCGTCGGTTCAGAAGACCAGCTGGAGCTGGGTCACGATCGAGAACTGGCCGTCATCGCCGGCGAGCAGGGGGGTGAGCGTGTTGGCGGGGACGATCGAGCTGCTCATGTCGTCGAAGAAGTAGATGACCTCGGCGGTGAGCTTGGCCGCGTGGCTCTCGGGGACGACGTAGTGGTTGACACCCGCGGTGAGCGTGCTGAAGTCGCCGTCCTGGAAGAGATGGTCGTCGTCGGGGAGGACCATGTCGAACCGGGCGAAGAGCTCCGTGCTTGGGGCTACGAAATAGCCCCCCTGCACCAGCCACGCCCAATCGGTGGCATCCTCGCTGAAGAGCACGTCGGAGTTGCGCAGGATGGCCGCGGCCATCAGGTTCCAGCCGTCACCCTCCATGGAGGCGTCGGCGGTGAGGACCCAGGTCTCCTGTTCGACGGTGCCGATGGTCTCGCCGCCGTCCTGGAAGTGGCCGGCGATGCCCGCCATGCCGGCGTACTCGCTCCCGGGGAAGCTGGTGAAGTCGCGGAACTGGGACCACTGGCCGGCCCACTTGTACTCGAGGCGCGCGGTGAGGCCGAAGTCGGCCTCCATGCCCGAGGTGTAGTCTGTGTTGAGGGTCCGCAGGCCGTCGTTGAACGAGGCCATGAAGCGGACTTGGTCGCTCTCGTAGCCGAGCTGCACGCCCTGCGTGCGGACCTGGCCGATGACGGTGCTGGCGGGGGAGCGGTCGACGGCGAGCTGGAACTTCTCGAG
>JAEYVB010000422.1 GCA_023429345.1 Planctomycetota bacterium | reverse complement strand
GGGCAGGTGTTGGGCGTGCAGGTGCCGCCCGCGGTAAACGTCCCGCCCTGGCCCGTGCACGCCGTCTGCAGCAGAATCTGGCACGTCCCGTCAAAGAAGCAGCACGAGCCCGGCTGGGGGCAGTTGGCCGTGGCGCAAGTGACGCCGGTGCCCGCGAAGGCACCGCCCTGGGACACGCAGTCGAGCGGCGCGATGAAGCTGCATGTCCCGTTGGTGAAGCAGCAGGCGCCGGGGTCGTTGCTGGTCGGGGCCACGTACATGAAGACGCGCCCGATCGAGCCGGAGGTCGGGGGGAGGTAGGTGCCGGCGAAGAAGGGGTCGCCGACATCCCATTGCCAGCCCGTGCGCATCAGCGTGTGCGGCACGCCGAGGATCGTGGTGGCGTAGGGCGCGGTGTTCCCGTAGGAGTTATGCGCTGTGAAGCTGCCGGGGACCGCGGGCGACCAGTTGCCGATGATGTCGACGCTGTCGCCGGCGTTCACGAGGATGTTCGGCGTGATGAAGGCCGAGGCGTTGCCGATGCTGTGCAGGACCTGGGCGCCGTTGATCTGCACCAGGAACGATGCCGTGTCGCCGGCCTGCATCGCCTCCGGCGGCAACTCCAGGCGCGTGATGGTGAACGGGATGCCCGCGACGAAGTTGTAGCCGCGGCTGTAGCCGTTGTAGATCGACGAGTGCGGGGGGATGTCCACGAGCGTCCCCTGACCCATGGCCGCCGTCGAGCCGGCCAACAGCACGAAAAGCGAAATCTTCTTCATGACCTCAGACCCCTTCGCCGGAGACCGGCGATGCTGGTGCACGATGTCCAGAACGGCACGTGCGCGAATGGAAGTTACCCACCGGACACCGTTGCGACCCGGCGCCGGGAACACGCGTCAGCGAGGCCCCCACCGTACCAGAATGGGCGGCCAACGCAAGCCGTTTTCCGCGATCACGGCGGGGGCCAAAAAAGAAAGGGGCGCCCCGCATCCGGAGCGCCCCGTCGCACGTTTCAGCGTTCGTCCGCGGTTAGGCTTACGGGCAACCGGCGGCGAAGGACTGGAGGAAGCAGGTGAAGTCCGCCACGTTGAGGACCGGGGGCGTGGTGGAGTTGTCGCAGTTGGCGTAGCTCTCGCCGCCCGCGAAGCGCTGGAGGAAGCAGGTGAAGTCCGCCACGTTGAGGATGGGGGCGGTGGTGGAGTTGTCGCAGTTGGCGTAGCAGCCGCCGCCCGTGGTCGAGGTGCCCTCGAGGATGAAGGGGAGGCCGATGGGCTGGCCACCGGGGTAGTTGACCACGTTCCAGGTGGTGTCCACGACCGGGGCCCAGGGGGCGTTCCGCCAAATCTGGGCGTTGCCCAGGGGCAGGTTGCCCGGGACGGTCACCGGGGGCATGAAGGGCCCCGAGGCGCCCGAGCCCGTGGTCGACCACTCGAGCCAGTAGGTGCCCGCGCCGAGCTGCACGTTGGGCACCGCGGCCTCGACACGCTGGATCTGGCGGGCGGTGTCCTGGAGGTTGGTGGTGACGCGGTAGGCGTCTTCGAGGCCCGAGGCCGCGGGGTCCATGACGTTGGTGACGAAGGTGCCGAGGTCTCCCCAGACGACCTGGGAGCTGGGGTCGGCGGGGTCGCCGTCCCAGATACGGGCGTACAGGGCGGTCATGGTGAAGCCGAAGGAGCCGGTCTGGTAGGCGAAGGAGCGCAGGCGGGTGACGGTCCAGGTCTCGCCGGCGGGGACGCGGAACTCGTCGGCGATGCGGACGCCGGCGGCGAAGTTGACGTTCTCGCCGATGGTGTTGGCCCCGGTGGGGAGCTGGCTCACATCGGCGCCGTTGAAGCCCTGGTCGAGGCCGGTGATGATCGGGCCGTTGTGGTAGAGGATGGGGGCGGTCCAGCACTGGCCCTGGCCGCAGAAGCTGCCCGAGCCCTGGAAGGTGCCGCCCATGGAGACGCAGTCGGCCTCCATGAGGTTGACGCAGCCGCCGCCGAGGGTGAAGCAGCAGGCGCCGGGCTGCGGGCAGTTGGCCTGGGCGCAGGTCATGCCGGCGTTAAAGACGCCGCCGACGCAGGCGCTCTGCTGAATCACCGAGCACGTCCCGTCGGGCATGCAGCAGGCGCCCGGCTGCGGGCAGTTGGCCGTGGCGCAGGTGATGTTCTCGCCCGCGAAGGAGCCGCCCAGGCTGGAGCAGTTCGCGACGGTGATAAACTGGCAGGTGCCGTCAGAGAAGCAGCACGCGCCCACCGCGTTGGGGTTCGCGACCTGGTAGTGGACCACGCCCGCGAACGCCCGCGGCGTGAAGCGAGAGCCGCCGAAGGGGATGGTGCCGGTCCGCGCGACGTCGCTGAACAACGTCAGTTCGGAGTTGGAGAAGGTCGACGTCGATGTGGTCCCGGTGCCCTGGTAGCGGATGCCGCCGCCGGTGGTTGTCGCATGGAGGTACACCGCGGTGGTCGTCCCGCCCGGGAGGAGGATGGGTGTCGTCAGCGGGAGCGGCCCGAGAGCCGTCGTGCCCGAGGAGGTGCCGGTCGCGGTCTCGTGGAGCGTCCAGCCGACGTTGCTGGCGTCGAAACCGACGTAGCTGCCGGGGCGGGTCCAGACCTCGACGGTGACCAGAGAGCCGGCCACGGAGCTGAAGTAGGTGTCGAAGGATGTGACGTTCAGGGCCGAGCCCGGCGTCAGGTCCATGAAAACACCGCCGGAGCCGTTGTTCGGCGGCAGCGTCGCCAGGCTCTGGGCGTTGGCCACGGAGACCGACCCGCCGGCGATGGCCAGGACAAGCAAGGACCTCTTCATTGATGTACGCAT
>JAEYVB010000369.1 GCA_023429345.1 Planctomycetota bacterium | reverse complement strand
CCTTTGGGGGGGATGCGCTCGGGGTTGGGAACGCGGTCGGGGTTGGATGCGAACAGATTGGAGGTAGATTGAGAGAGGTCACCGGGCCGCTCGGCCCGAGTGTTGTGAGTACGCCTGCCAATGGAGGGCGATATGCGGGTTCGAAACGCCGGCGCGGGGAGAGTCTCGGTGTGCACGGTCCTGGCCGCGGCGGGCGGGGCGGGGCTCGTGCTGGCGGGCGCGTCGCCGGCCCTTGGACAGGCGGGGGGGCGCGACCGGTTCGGGTCGCGGCCGATGCTGATCGGTGCGGTGGCGACGCAGCACGTGACGCACAACGGGTTCTCGCGCGGGCCCTTCCCGAGCTTCATGGATTGCGTGGTGACGTCGGCGCACACGGACCATCCGTTCCAGTCGGGGACGAACGCGAACCTTCAGGCGGGGATGGCGGAGGGGGAGATTGCGGCGGTGGTGTTTACCGCGCCGGCGGCGAGCTTCCCGATCAAGCTGAACACGGCGGAAATTTTGTGGGGGAAGTGGGGCGCGAGCTCGACGACGATTGAGTGGTCGGTGCAGGTGTGGGAGGGGACGCCGACGAACGGTACGCTGGTCGCGCACGAGTCGTCGGACGGGACGATCCTGCCGCACGCGACGATCCCGGCGGGGGCCAACGCGCTGCACATGACGTTCTCGGTGGACCCGAACGACCCGGACCAGATCATCATCAACGACAACGGGACCCAGACGTTCACGCTGGGGTTCAAGATCGACCAGCTTCAGAACGCGTCGACGCCGTGCACGCCGGACCCGTTCTCGGACGGGTTCCCGATGACGGATCTTTCGGGGCTGGCGAGCCCGAGCGGGAACCTGATTTTCGCCAACGCCGCGTGCCCGTCGACGTGCCCGTCGGGGTGGTCGTCCTTCGGGTCGCTCGGGTCCAACTGCCGCCCGACCGGGGACTGGGTGATCCGCATGACGTGGGAGGCGCTGAACTGCACGCCGGCGACAGGGGCGTGCTGCCTCGCGGGGCAGACGTGCCAGGTTCTGACGCAGGCGGCGTGCACCGCGCAGAGCGGCGTCTACCAGGGGGACAACACGGCCTGCACGGCGTGCCCGAGCGCGACGGGGGCGTGCTGCTTCGGCGGGTCGTGCGTGAACTTGTCAGAGGCGGACTGCGCGACTGCGTCGGGCGTGTACCAGGGGAACGGCAGCAGCTGCGCCTCGGGGAACTGCCCGGTGGGTGCGTGCTGCCTGCCCGACGGGACGTGCGCGAGCGTGACGGCCAGCGCCTGCACCGCGCAGAGCGGCGTGTTCCAGGGCGCGGGCTCGCAGTGCGGCGGGGTGAGCTGCCCGCAGCCGCCGGGGGCCTGCTGCGTCAACGGCGGGTGCCTGACGCTGACGCAGGCGGACTGCTCGGTGATTCCCAACGCGACGTGGTCGGGGCCGAACACGACGTGCGGGAGCGGCATCTGCAACGCGACTCCCTGCTACGCGAACTGCGACGGGTCGACCCAGACGCCGGTGCTGAACGTGGCGGACTTTACGTGCTTCCTGCAGCGGTTCGCGGGCGGGGAGAGCTACGCCAACTGCGACCAGAGCACGACGCCGCCGGTCCTCAACGTGGCGGACTTCACCTGCTTCCTGCAGGCGTTCGCGGCCGCGTGCCCGTAAGGCGGCGGGGGATGGCCGTTGCTGGCCGGGCGTGGCTCCGTCTGGCCGCCTGCGCGGGCGGTGATGGAGGGCACCGGGATTGCACGCATGGGGGGTAGTCCAAGGAGACTCTCCCATGAAGTGGCTGCTCTCGATCGGTGCGGTGCTGGCGGCGGCGGGGGCTGCGCGGGCCCAGGCGGAGTATGAGTTCATCCTCGTGGAGGCGTTCTCCCTCAACTACGGGCTGCGCGAGTGCTACCTGTGGGACATCAACGACCAGGGGCTGGCCTGCGGGACTTCGACGCGGGAGTACCAGGTCCCCAACGGGACGAGCATCACCTACAGCGGGCTCACATGGACCGCCGCGACGGAGAAGGTCCCGCTGGACGCGATGACCTGGCCGCGGGGGGTGAACAACGCCGGGCTGGTGGTGGGCGGGAACCTGGTGTTTGATCTCGGGGCGGGCGCAGCGCTGGCGACGATCCCCACGCCGCCGGGCGGGTACCCGGGGGTGTCGGCGGCGGACATCAACGACTCGGGTGTCGTGGTGGGGACGGTGCTCACCTGCAACTGCTCCAACTCGAGCGGGCTGAACCAGTTCCCGTGGGTGTGGGATGCGGTGAGCGGGGTGCGCGAGGTGCTGGTCCCGGGGGCCAAGGACCTGCGGCGGATCAACAGCGCGGGGGTGGCCGCCGGGGTCATCCGGTACGGGGCGGGGATGCCGGACGGGTACACCTACGACACGAGCACGGGCGCGTACACGGTGCTGAGCTCGCGCCTGCCGCAGCCGCCATCGGGGCAGACGATCTGGCTGATGGCGCGGGATATCAACGCGGCGGGGGTGGTGACGGGGGAGTACCGGCAGGATGACCTGTTCCGCGACGGGTTTATCTGGTCGGAGGCCTCGGGGTTCACGTTCTTCGACGGGATCGGCGGGGCGAGCAACGTGGATGTACACCCGCAGGGGATCAACGATGCCGGCGTGGTGGTGGGCTACGCGGGGTACGACCCAAACCTCTCGGGGACGCACCACGCGTTCGTGTGGGATGCGCTTCGTGGCACGCGCGACTTGAACGCGCTGGCGCAGGGCGTGCCGGCGGGGTTCATTCTCGACCGGGCGCTCGAGGTCAACGAGCAGGGATGGATCATCGGCGATGGGCACTACGGGCCCAACTGGGGCAGCTCGCGGGCCTGGGTGCTGCGGCCGCTTAGCCCGGCGCCCGCTTGCTACGCCAACTGCGATGACAGCACGGCCGCGCCGGTGCTGAACGTGGCCGACTTCACGTGCTTCCTGGGGCGGTTCGCCGCGGGGTGCCCGTGAGTTTGCGGGCGCGGGGTCGAGCGCGGCGGCGGGGGCGGCAAAGCACGGCATGATGAAGATTTGAGAAGACGTGCAACCCGGAGGGAAGGTCGACCGTAAGCAGATGGTGGCGGGGGCAGCGGAAGGGGGGCGGGCCGGGAGACCGGGCCGTGCGCCGAGGAGCAGCGCCGACTGACGCGAACGAACATGTGAGCCACACACGCCGTGCCGATTCACTCCCGGCACGGACCAAGACAGCACGCGGGCCGTTTGCGCGGTCCGCGTGCTTTTCGTCGTCGGCTTCGGCGGTGCTACATTGGAATCATGAGCAAGGCGTGTGCATTCTGCGAGATCGCGGCGGGGCGTGCGGCGGGCGCGATGGTGCTGGATGAGCCGGGCGTGCTGGCGTTCCTGGACCGGCGGCCGCTGTTCAAGGGCCATGTGCTCCTGATCCCGCGTGCGCACGTGGAGACGCTCGCGGACCTGCCGGAGGAGATGGTGGGTCCGCTGTTTGGGGCAGCGCGGCGGCTGAGCGCGGCGGTGCGGGATGCGATGGGCGCGGAGGGAACATTTGTCGCCATGAACAACCGGGTGAGCCAGAGCGTGCCGCACCTGCACATCCACGTGGTGCCGCGGACCAAGGGGGACGGGCTCAAGGGGTTCTTCTGGCCCCGGACGGGGTACGCGGACGAGGAGGAGATGCTCGGGGTATCGGCCCGCATCCGGGGGCGTCTGGGGTCATCTCCGGGCTGATCGCTATTGTTGAGGATGAGCTCTGCGATCCCGATGAACACGCCCTCGCGCCCGCCGCAGCGCGAGGGGAGCGTCCGCATCCGCGTCCGCTACTGCGAGTGCGACCCGATGGGCGTCGTCCACCACGCGGCCTACGCGCCGTGGCTGGAGATCGGGCGGACGGAGCTGCTGCGGGACACGGGGGTGAGCTACGCCGACATGGAGAAGGCGGGGGTCTTCCTGGTGATCACCAAGCTCGAGTGCAGCTACCGGCGGCCGGTGTACTACGACGATGTGGTAGAGGTGCGGACCAAAGTGTCGGGCGGCAGCCGCGTGAAGCTCGAGCATGTGTACGAGGTGGTGGTCGTCGAGGATGGCGGGCACGCCGCGGGGCGGGGGGCGCGGGAGCCCGGGATGGCGGTGACCACGGCCGCGACGACGCTGGTGTGCGTGGGGAGGGACGGGAAGGTCCGGCCGCTGCCGGACTGGCTGGTGCTGCGCGAGTGACCCGCGGGCGCGGACGGGGGTGGAAAGGGGGTTGTTTCCGGGGGTTCAGCCGCGGGCCCCGGGCGGCCCGGGGGCTGTTTGCGGCTCTACAATGTCGTCGACAGGGAGGTTTTCCATGCGCGCGGACATCCGATACAACGACATCATCGATGGTGACGAGGCGCGGATCGCGCAGGCCGCGGCGGATAACGCGCCGAACCTCCCGGCGTCGGAGATCGACGCGGACCGGTTCTACATCACGCAGCACTACCACAAGTACACGCGCGAGAACCACGACGTGTGGCGGGATCTTTTCGACCGTCGGTGGACGGTGCTGGAGAAGCAGGTCTCGCGGCAGTTCATCGAGGGGATGAAGATCCTGCGGCTGACGCGCGACCGGCTGCCGCTGCTGGACGACCAGGTGCTGGACCGGGATATCGAGATCGCGGGCGGCACGGTGGTGAAGAAGGGGACGCGGCTCGACGGGATCAACCGTTTCCTGCAGGCGCAGAGCAACTGGGCGAGCTACGGCGTGCCCGGGTACCTGCCGGCGAAGGCGTTCTTTGCGTCCCTGGCGCAGCGGGAGTTCCCGACGACGGTGCTCATCCGCCCGCGCGAGGTGATGGACTACCTGCCGGAGCCGGACATCTTCCACGACGTCTTCGGGCACGTGCCCCTGCACACGCTGCGGGTCTTCGCGGACTTCCTGCAGACGTACGGCAAGGCGGCGCTGATGTGCGAGGACCCCCGGGATGTGGAGCGGCTGGGGCGGCTCTTCTGGTTCACCGTGGAGTTCGGGCTCATCCGCGAGGATGGGGAGGTCAAGATCTACGGGAGCGGGCTGGTGAGCAGCCACGCCGAGAGCCAGTACGCCCTCCAGGGCCGCTGGGAGACGAAGACCGACCGGGTCGAGGACTGCACGCCGAGGGAGCAGGCGGTCTGGCGTCCGTTCGATCTCGAGCGCATCTGCGAGACGGCGTTCGAGATCGACCATTACCAGCCGATCTACTATGTGCTGGAGAGTTTCGAGCAGCTGCGGGACGCCATGAACGAGTACGCCCGGCGAGTGCTCCGCGCCAGCGAGCCCGTCGGCTCCGCCTGAGGCGTCCGTTGCGGTCGCGGCCGCGGCGCGGTAGCTTCGCGGCATGGTTCGATTGCGCCGGTTCGTGAGGAACGCTGGGCTCCTGAGCGCGGGCTTGACCGCCGCTGTGTTGCTCGTTTTCGCTCTTATCAGCGTCGGGGCGGCCCGGAACGGCGACTTCCTGTTGCTGGGGGTGGTGCTCGGCGGGTTCCTGGCGCCGTACCCCGGGCGGCACGTGCTGGTCGACCACCTGCATATAACGAGGAAGGGGTTGCGGCTGGCCTGGGTGGTCATTGTCGGGGGCAGCCTGTACCTGCAGGCGAGCAAGATGCCGCTGCCCTCCTGGGCGCCGCCGGCGATCTTTGCGGTGGTGGCGACCTACCTCGGCGCGTTCTTCTGGCTGTTCTCGGATTGGCGAATCGTCCGGGACCGGTGATTCCGGCCCCCTTTCGGGTCTCGCAAGCGCCCTCGGAGGCTTGTGCCGAAGTAGACTGCGCGGGATGCACCAGCGATTGCTCGCAGTTCCGTTCGCCTTCGCCGCGCTTGCGGCCGGCACCACGGCGCAGACCGTCTTCCGGGATGCGACCGAGGCCATCGGCCTCGCCGGTCTGAACGGCACGCGCGTCGCGCTGGCGGATGTGAACGGCGACGGACGACCCGACGCGATCATCCGCGGGATCGAGAGCGGCGGGCCCGACCGTTACCGCGTCTACCTGAACCATCCGGCGGGCGAGGCGCCGGGCTTCCGCCTGGTCGAGACCACGGACCACAACCTGCCGGCGCCGCGCGCGGGGGATCTGCTCGTGTTCGCCGATCTCGATAGCGACGGCCGCCGCGATGCGCTCTTCGTGCGCTACCTCGACATCAACAACGAGAAGCACGAGCCGCCGCCCGCGCCCGATCGCACCTGCTGGCTGCCCGGGAACGGCGACGGGACGTTCGGGGAGCCGATCCCGATCGACGCGGCCGCGGCGGCGACGAGCGCGTGCGTGGCTGTGGGGGACCTCGACGCCGACGGCGTGCTCGACATCGTGATCGGCAACTGGTACACGAGGTACGGGGCGAGCAACGAGGCGTTCCCGAACACGGTGCTGCGGGGGCGCATGGAGGATGGCGGCCTGCGCTACGAGGCGTGGGACCCCGGCGTGGAGGGGCCGGGTTTTGACGAGGAGACGGACTCGGGCGGGCGGCCGACCTACGGCGTGATGATCGCGCACCTCGCCGGCGGGCCGCGGCCGGAGATCCTCGAGCTCAACTACGGCCGCCGTTGGAACCGGCTGCTCACGCCCGATCTGCCTGGTGTGCTCGGGGGCGAGTACAAGGACATCGCGCCGCAGACCGGCTTCGACGGCGACGCCGTACGCCACGGGCGGTACCCGGAGTGGCTCAAGGAACGCGCCAAGACCGACCCGCGATTCGACCGCGAGGATGAGAAGCCTTACCGCGCCAACGGCAACACCTTCGACGCGGCCGTCGGCGATATCGATAGCGACGGCGACTTCGACGTGTTCATCTCGGAGATCACCCACGGGTGGGCGGGGGAATCCTCGGACCGCTCCCGCTTCCTGATCAATGGCACGGAGCGCGGGCCGCGGGAAGGGATCGCCGGTCGGTTCGAATCGTCCGCGCGGCTGAGCGTCGACCGCATCCCCGCGGGGGTGAACAACTGGAACCAGGGCGATCTCTTCTGCGAGCTGGCGGATTTCGATCACGACGGGCGGCTGGACCTGCTGCTCTCGAGCGGGGACTACCCCGACAACCAGCGGCTGCGGCTCTTCCGGCAGCGGGAGGACGGGACGTTCAAGGATGAGACCGAGGCCTCCGGGCTCGACCACGAGGGCTCGCAGCAGATCTCGCTGGGCGATGTGGATCTCGATGGCGACCTCGACATCCTGGTCGGGCAATCGTTCAACCGGCTCTCGGCCGCGCAGATTGGGGACCGGACACCGGCGCTCAAGGTCTACCTGAACCAGGCGGTCGAGCGGCGGGGCGATGCCGGCCCGGGGTCGATCACGCTGGTGCTCCGGGGGGATCCCGCGGCGGGCGTGAGCACGGAGTGCCTGGGCGCGGTGGTCGAGGCGACCGTGGACCTGGACGCCGACCCGGCGACGCCGGCGGTGAGGCTCGTTCGGCAGCTCGTCGGCCCCGGCGGCCACGCGGGGAAGCAGCACGAGTACTTGGTGCATTTCGGGATTGGCCGAGCGGGGCGGGCGGATCTGATCACGATCGAGTGCGGGGCCCTGCGGAAGGAGCTCCGGGATGTGGGGCCCGGTCGCCACATCGTGAACCTTTCGGACGAGTGAGCCCGACTCTCCGGATGGCGTCCGCCACTTCGGTCTTGGAAGCTAACGCGCGGACAAAAAGGGCGGCTCACCTTCCCGGGTTGCGGCCGGGAGCGGCGAGTTCCGGGATCGACGCAATCAGGGGTCCCCTCCGCCTAAGAATGTGCAGCCTTATGCCCCGCCCCCCGCCTGGCAGCCCCTTCGCTCCGCCGTGGTGAACCGATGAACCCCGACGACCTCGCCATCCATCTCGACCATGTCGCCAAGACCTACGGCAGGGGGCGAGGGAGGGTGCACGCGCTCCGCGGCATCCAGATGCACGTGCGGCGGGGGGAGATCTTCGGGCTGCTGGGCCCCAACGGCGCGGGCAAGAGCACGCTGGTCAAGATCCTGATGACGGTGATCCGGCCGAGCCGCTGCGAGGGCACGCTGCTGGGGAGCGCTGTCGGCTTCAAGCCCACCCTTGCCCGCGTCGGCTACCTGCCGGAGCACCACCGCTTCCCTGATTACCTCACCGGCTCGCAGGTGATCGATTTCTACGGCGCCATGAACGGCGTGGACCGCCCCACGCGCCGCCGCCACGCCGGGGAACTGTTAGACCTGGTCGGCATGCGCGACTGGGCGAGAAAGCGTGTGCGCAGCTACTCCAAGGGCATGCGGCAGCGCATCGGGATCGCCCAGGCGCTGGTGAACGACCCCGAGATCGTGCTGCTGGATGAGCCCACCGACGGCGTGGACCCCGTGGGCCGGCGCGATATCCGCAACATCTGCCTGCGTATGAAGGAGGAGGGCCGCACCGTCTTCCTCAACAGCCACCTGCTCAGCGAGCTGGAGATGGTGTGCGACCGGGTGGCGATCCTGGTCAAGGGGGTGGTGGCGCAGCAGGGGACGATTGACGAGCTGACGACGCACCAGCGGCACTACATCATCGAGCTGGCGATGCCGGAGCTCCAGGCCTCGCCGGAGGAGATCCGGAGGCTGCTGCCGATATCGCTGCTGGGCCGCGAGCTCGGGCCCGGGGATGCGGGGCCGGGCGCGGTGGCGGCGATCGGGGGAGCGCTCGCCCGGCGCGTCGGGTACCGGGGGGAGCTCGCCAGCGGGCACTCGATCGAGATCGACCACAACGTCATCCGGGTGGGGACGAGCGATCCCGAGCCGATCCAGCCCCTGATCGACGCGTTGCGCGAGCGGCGGGCGCTGATCCGCGCCATCCGGCCCTTCCGCCCCAGCCTCGAGGACCTCTTCATGCAGGCGGTGACCGACCCGAACACCGGCGAGACGCTCAGGCCCGGGGCCGACCGCGGCGGGGCGGGGGGCCGCCCGTGAGCACCCCCTCCGCATTCTCGATGTTCACGCGCCAGAGCGTCGCGATGTTCGTGGATGCCTACCGCGAGCTCAACGCCCGCAAGCTCTTCTGGATCACGCTGGGGCTCTCGGGGCTGGTGGTCGCCGCCTTCGCCGCCGTGGGGCTCAACGACCGGGGCGTCACGTTCCTGTGGTGGACCATCGACAGCCCGCTGAACGCCCGGGTGCTGAAGCCGGAACTGTTCTACAAGTTCGTGTTCGCTACGATGGCGATCCCGTTCTGGCTGGCGTGGGGCGCGACGATTCTCGGGCTGGTCTCGACGGCGGGGATGATCCCGGAGTTCGTGCAGGGGGGTTCCATCGAGCTGGCGGTCTCCAAGCCCATCGGCCGCGCCCGGCTGATCCTCACCAAGTACCTCGCCGGGCTCACCTTCGCGGGGCTGCAGGTGGCGGTGTTCTCCGCGGCGTCGTTCCTGGTGATCGGCATACGGGGCCACTCGTGGGAGCCGGCGATCTTCCTGGCGATCCCGATCCTGCTGCTGTTCTTCAGCTACCTCTACAGCGTGTGCGCCCTCCTGGGGCTCCTCACGCGGTCCACGGTCGCGGCCCTGCTCCTGACGATCCTCTTCTGGGTCCTCATCGGGGGCGTCAATATGACCGAGCAGTCGCTCCTGATGTTCCGCGAGGGGTCGATCCTCCGGGGGCAGCAGATCGAGGCGCGCATCGAGTCGCTGAAAGCGCAGGAGGCCAAGCAGCGGGAGCTGGTCGACCAGACGAAGCAGCCCGAGGGCGAGGCCTCGGGCGAGACGCCCACCGATCTGCGGGCGGCCGGCGCGATGCTCGCGATGCAGAAGACCTCGGCCGACCTCAAGCGCCGCGAGGAGCAGCTGGTCAACAACCGCTCAACTGTCAAGAGCCTCGACCGCTGGCACGGCATCTTCTTCGGCGTCAAGACGGTGTTGCCCAAGACCTCCGAAACCATCAAGCTCCTGGACCGTTCGCTGCTCTCCAGGGAAGACATGGAGCGGTTCCGCAACGCCGGGGATGATGAGCCGATGCCGACGGTCGGCGAGGAGGACGACATCCGCGTCAGCCAGAAGACCATGGCCAAGCGGCTAGAGACCCGGCTCCGCTCCCGGACCCTGGGATGGATCGTCGGGACCTCCCTGGCGTTCGAGGGGGTCATGCTCCTGCTGATGCTGTGGGTCTTCCGGCGGCGCGAGTTCTAGCCCGCCTCAGCCGCCGCCGAGCTCGCGGCCGCGGTCCCGGGCCGCGGTGATCGCCCGGACGAACGCGTCCATGACGGCGGCATCATCGAGGACCTTCGTGGCCGCGGCCGTGGTACCGCCGCGGCTGGTGACGGCGGCCCGGAGCGTCGCGGGGGGCTGGTCGGTGGCATCCAGCAGGGCGGCACTGCCCGCGAGGGTCCAGCGGACGATCCACTGGGCGGTGTCGGGGTCGAAGCCGACCTCGGTTGCGGCGCGGGTCATGGCCTCGGCGAGGTAGAAGAGGTAGGCGGGCCCGGAGCCGGCGACGGCCGTGAAGGCGTCCATCAGCGGCTCCTGGATGGGCACGACCCGTCCGAGAGCCCCGAAGAGGTCGGTCGCGAGCTGAGCATCGTCGGGCGTCGTGTCCTCGCCGAGGGCGATGGCGGTGGTGGCCCGGCGCACCTGGGCGGGGGTGTTGCTCATGGTCCGCACCACGACCACGGAGCCGCCGAGGGTCCTCCGGATGATGTGCGTCGGGGTCCCGGCCAGGAGCGAGATGACAACCCTGCGCTTGGAGCCCAGCAGCGGGGCCAGCTCGGCGCCGACCTCCAGGAGCGACTGCGGCTTGACCGCGAGCAGAAGCTGTCCGGGTCGCTGGGCGTCATCTTCCTCATCCTCGAGCCAGTGGATCAGGTCCGCGGCGTCGGAGGGGGTGTCGAGGCCCAGGGCCTTGAAGAGGTCGCGTTTGATGCGGTCCGGCTCGAGGATGCCGACCAGGGCCGGGTCGAGCACTTCCGCATCCAGGGCCCCCCGGACGAGCGCCTGGCCCATGTACCCCCCGCCAATGATCGCCAGAGGCGTTTCGCTCCGCGCCATACCCAGAGACTACCACACCCGGCGCGTGGATCGTCGATCGCCCCTAAACTAGTTGCCCATGTCCACGTTCTATCAGCTGGACTTCGAACGGACGATCCGGGACCTCGAGCGGCAGGTGGAGGCCGCGGAGGCACGCCTGAAGGGCGCAGGTCCTGCGCCCGTGCCGATCCCCCCGGGCGTCGCGGGCATCGACGCGACCGAGGCAACGGACGCCCCGGCGGCGGCCGACCTCCCGGCCATGGTCGAGGGCCTCCGGACGAAGCTCCGGGAGGAGCTTGCCCAGCTTTACTCCAACCTGAGCCCGTGGAACACGGTCCGGGTCGCCCGCCACCCCAACCGGCCCCAGACCCGCGATTACATCCAGTTGATGTGCCGGGACTTCTGCGAGCTTCAGGGGGATCGTCGCTTCGGGGATGATCCGGCCCTGGTGACCGGCTTCGCCCGGATCGACTCGATCAAGGTCCTGATCGTGGGGCATCAGAAGGGCCGCAGCACGCAGGAGAAGCTCTCGTGCCACTTCGGGTGCGCCCATCCGGAGGGGTACCGTAAAGCCTTGCTGAAGATGGAGTTAGCCGAGAAGTTCGGGCTCCCAATCGTGACCCTGGTGGACACCCCGGGGGCCTATCCGGGGCTGGGCGCGGAGCAGCGGGGGCAGGCCGAGGCGATCGCCGTCAACCTGCGGGAGATGAGCCGGCTGAAGACCCCGATCCTCTCGATCGTGATCGGCGAGGGGGGCTCGGGCGGGGCGCTTGGGATCGCGGTAGCCGACCGCGTCGCCATGCTCCAGAACTCGTGGTATTCGGTGATCAGCCCGGAGGGGTGCGCGGCCATCCTCTGGAAACAGGCCAACGAGACGACCAACGCCCAGGCCGCCAAGAGCCTGAAGCTGACCGCCCGGGACAACCTGGAACTGCGGATCATCGACGAGGTGATCCCGGAGCCGGTGGGCGGGGCGCATCGGGACCCGATCCAGACGGCGGAGAATCTCCGGAAGTGGATCGTCGCCCAGCTCCACGACCTCAAGCGGGTCGATCCGGACGTGTTAGTCCAGAGTCGGTACGAGCGATTCCGGAAGATGGGGTCCTACCAGGAGCGGGAGCCCGCCCCGGTCGGGGAGACCGGACCTCTGGGGTAATATTCGGAGTTTGTTTGGGGCAATGAGGGGGGGTGGCCCGCTTTGACATTGACCCCGTTTTTGGATACCGTCTCGGCCCTTATAAAGGCATCGCCCTACGGCCGGATCCCGAACGTACCCTCGAGAGGCCCTCCCGTGGCAAAGTCCACCGCAACAGCCCGCAAAGACGCCAAGGGCGGCAGCGCGCGGAAGGGTCCGGCCTCCAAACCCGCCAAGAAGGGCGCAAGCAAGCCCGCGGCCAAGCCCGCGAAGCCGGCGGCGAAGGTCGCGGCCAAGTCTTCCGGCAAGCAAGCGACCAAGCCATCGGCCAAGCCTGTCGCAAAGGCCCCGGCGAAGCCCGATGCGAAGGGCGGCAAGGTTGAGGCCAAGGCTGCAAAGCCGGACGCCAAGATGGTCAAGCCCCCGGCCAAGGGAGCCAAGGCCGCGGCCCCGGCGCCCAAGCCGGAGAAGGGCGCTGCCAAGCCCGCAGCGCCATCCGCGAGCGCACCGGCCGGCGTCGGCCCACGGAAGGGGATCACGATCGTTTCCGGCAAACCCGCGAAAAAGCCCGCATCAAAACCCTCGCAGATCAAGATCCCGGAGTACGGCACGCCGCTGAGCGAGGCCATCCGCAAGCCGCTGATCGCGTCGGGCCCCAAAGCGCCCAAGCCCAAGACGCTGGCCGAGGGCGCGGACGACAAGCCGCGGAAGACGCCGTTCAATGCCAAGGAACTGGGGTACTACCGGCAGCTGCTTCTGAAGAAGCGGGCGGAACTTATCGGCGATGTCTCGACCATGGAGTCCGAGGCGCTCATGTCGCAGTCGGGCTCGCTCTCCAACCTTCCGCAGCACATGGCCGAGCAGGGGTCGGACGCCTACGGGCAGTCGCTCTCGCTGGACCTGGCCGCGGCGGACCGGAAGTTGATCAAGGAGATCGACGAGGCCCTCAAGCGGATCAACGAGGGCACGTACGGGGTGTGCGAGGTCACGGGCAAGCCGATCCGCAAGGAGCGGCTGGAGGAGCTTCCGTGGGCGCGGTACTCGATCGAGGCGGCCCGCGAGCTTGAGCGCCGCACGAGCCTCACGTGAGCGCGCCGGATATCCCAGGCAATCGACTGAACGACCCGACCGGCCCGAGCGCGCCATCGCCTCGCGCCGCGCGCGATCGATCGGCGTGGGTCCGGCTGGGCGCGGTTGCGACGGCGGCGCTGGTTGCGGACCTGGGCAGCAAGTACCTTGCGTTCGCGACGATCGCGGGCAGGCCGGTGACCATCCGGCGCGAGGATGTGCTGGCGGCGTGGCGGCAGGGGAGGCAGCTCGGGGACCTGATCCCGCCCCACCGGCCGGTGGAGGTGGTCCCGCACCTCTTGGAGTTTTCGCTGGTGCTGAACCCCGGCGCGGTCTTCGGGATGGGGGCGGGGATGCGGTGGTTCTTCGTGATGTTCACGGCCGCGGCACTGGCGCTGGCGCTCTGGATGTTTGCGAACTGGACGAGGGCGAGGGACCGGCTCGCGCACGTGGCTCTCGGGCTCCTGATCGCGGGGGGTGTGGGGAATCTCTACGACCGGATCGTGTACGCCTGCGTGCGCGACTTCATCCATCCGCTCCCGGGGGTGCGGGTCGGCGGGCGGGAGATCTGGCCGTACGTCTCGAACGTTGCGGACCTCTGGCTCCTGATCGGGATCGGGATCCTGATGTGGTTCCTGTGGCGGACGGGGGATCCGGGGAAGCGGGCCGCGGTTCCTTCGGGCGGGTCCGGCGGGGATGCGGCTCCGCGCGTGGGCTGATCTCAAGCCTTTAGGCGGATCGACCGAGGATGGTGTCAAGCTGGGTAATGCCCGCTCGGACCGGCCCAGGGTTTGATTGGTGTGAACGAGGGCGCGTAACCGGGATCGCATCCCACGCGTATGGACGCTCGCGTGAAGGCGGGTTCACGGGCTGATGAGCGCGGGATGTGGGTTCGGTCGGCGGCCTAGTTTGGTCGGTGCCACGGGTCTGGGTGAGGAGCAGGTGCGATGAAGCAGCAGCAGTGCGTGTTCGGGTTGGCGGCGGTGGTCATGGCGTCGGGCGCGGCCGTCGGCCAGGGCTTCCTGAGTGCCGAGATCGTGCGCTCGGGGCTGACCTCGCCGGTGTTCGTGACCTCTCCGCCCGGGGACTACACGCGGCTGTTCATCATCCAGCAGAAGGGTGTGGGCGGGAGCCAGAACGTCGGCAACATCCTGATCCACAACCTCGTGACGAACACGACCAACGCCACGCCGTTCCTGACGCTCACCAATCTGCCGGTCCCGCCCGATAACTCCGAGCAGGGGCTGCTGGGCCTGGCGTTCGATCCCGGGTATGCGACCAACGGGTACTTCTACATCAACTACACCAGCAACGCGACGGCCGCGGGGACGACGGTCATCGCCCGGTACCAGGTGTCGGCCGACCCGGACATCGCCGACCCGGCGAGCGCGACGACGGTGCTCACGCAGGTGCAGCCGTTCAAGAACCACAACGGCGGGTGGCTGGGCTTCGGTCCCGACGGGTACCTGTACGCGGCGCTCGGGGACGGCGGCTCGGGGGGGGATCCGTTCCAGAATGCGCAGAACAGGAACACGCTCTTGGGCAAGATGCTGCGGCTGGATGTCGACCCCCTGCCTTACACGGTGCCGCCGGACAACCCGTTCGTAGGCTTGGCGCAGCACCGACCGGAGATCTGGGCTTACGGCCTGCGCAATCCGTGGCGGCCGAGCTTTGACCGGCAGACGGGGGACCTGTGGATCGCGGATGTCGGCCAGGAGAGCTGGGAGGAAGTGAACTTCCAGCCGGCGATCGGCGCCCCGCCCCACGCGGCCGTGAACTACGGGTGGCGGTGCTACGAAGGGACGCACGCCTACAACACGGGCGGGTGCCCGGCGCCGGGGACGCTCGTGTTCCCGGTGCACGAGTACTCGTCCCAGACGGGGAGCGGGAACTGCTCGGTGACGGGCGGATATGTCTACCGCGGGTGCAAGATCCCGCAGGCGCGGGGGCTGTACTTCTTCGCCGACTACTGCGCGGGGCGCATCTGGTCGTTCCGGCTGGTGAACAACACCGTCACCGAGCTGACGCTGCGCACGACGGAGCTGACGCCCCCGGGCGGGCCCGCGCCCGCGGCCGTGGCTTCCTTCGGCGAGGATGCGAACGGGGAGCTGTACTACATGGGCGCGGGCCGGGTGGTGCGGATTGTGCCGGACTGCTACGCGAACTGCGACGGCAGCACCGAGGCGCCCGTCCTGAACGTGGCGGACTTCACCTGCTTCCTGCAGCGGTTCGCGGCGCAGGACTGCTCTGCGAACTGCGACGACTCGACCCAGGCGCCGCGCCTGAACGTGGCTGACTTCACCTGCTACCTCCAGAAGTTTGCCGCCGGCTGTCCGTGAGCCTCGATTAAGGATTAAGTCGGGCCTGTACGGCCGCGGACCCGGGTGATCTTGCCAACACTGGCCCAGTCCTCAATCAAACGGGAGGGGTCGTTCATGGTGGGCATTCGTGGTATCGGTGCGGCGGCAGTCCTCGCGATCGGGGCCGGTGCGGCCTGCGGCCAGGGCATCGCGGCCCAGTGGCTTACGGGCAGTCTTTCGCGGCCCGTGTACGTAACGGCAGCGCCGGGAGACACCGAGCGCATTTTCGTGGTCGAGCGTCGCGGGGTTGGCGGCGTGGCCGGGCGGGCGGCGATCCGGATCTTCAATCTGGAGACCAACACCCTCGAGCCCGAGCCGTTCCTGACGGTGGAGGATGTGGGCACGGGGTTCGAGCAGGGCCTGGTGTGCATGGCGTTCGATCCCGGGTACGCCACCAACGGGTTCTTCTATATCGCGTACACGGAGGGGCAGGGGGGCACGAGCAAGGTCATGCGCTACCAGGTCTCGGCGGCCGACCCCAATCTGGCGGATCCGACGACGCCGACCGAGGTGATCACGATCACGGAGCCCTTCGCCGATCACAACGTCGATTGGCTGGGCTTCGGGCCCGACGGGTACCTCTACATCACCAAGGGCGACGGCGGCAACCCCGGGATGGGCGATCCTGAGGGGCGCGCCCAGAACCTCGAAGTGCTGCACGGCAAGGTGCTGCGGATCGATGTGAGCACGCTGCCGTACACGATCCCGCCGGACAACCCCTTTGCCACGGCCACGCTGGAGAGGCCGGAGATCTGGGCGTACGGGCTGCGGAACCCGTGGCGGGCGAGCTTCGACCGCGCGACCGGGGACTTCTGGCTCACGGACGTCGGGCAGACGGAGTGGGAGGAGGTGAACTACCAGCCGGCCATCACCACGCCGCCGTTTGCGGCGGTGAACTACGGCTGGCGGTGCTACGAGGGCCCGGACCCGTACAACCTGACGGGGTGCGCGAGCGCCTCGACGATGACGTTCCCCATTCACGCCTACGACCACTCGAACAACCACTGCTCCGTCATCGGCGGCTACGTGTACCGCGGGTGCGCGATCCCCGAGCTCCGCGGCAAGTACATCTTCGCGGAGTGGTGCACGCACGAGTTCTGGAGCTTCCGCTACGACGGCACGGCGGTGACCGAGATGGTGGACCACACGCTCGACCTGCGGCCGGCGTCGGGGCCGCAGCCGTTCTCGCCGCAGTCCTTCGGCGAGGATGCGGCGGGTGAGCTGTACTTCGTGGACAGCGCCAACAACCTCTTCAAGATCGTGCCGCGGTGCGCCGCGAACTGCGACGGGAGCACGGAGACCCCGGTGCTGAACGTCGCGGATTTCACCTGCTACCTGCAACAGTTTGCCGCGGGCGACTGCTGGGCCAACTGCGACGACAGCACGCAGGAGCCCGTGCTGAACGTCGCGGACTTCACCTGCTTCCTGCAGGCGTTCGCGGCCGGGTGCCCGTGAAACGGGCCGGATGAGCACAAAGAAGACGGCCGGCGCGAGGGGGCGCCGGCCGTCTTTCGTTGAGGCGACAGGACCACGATTCAGGGGCAGGGCTCAGGGACAGCCGGCGGCAAAGCCCTGGAGGAAACACGTAAAGTCCGCGACGTTCAGCACCGGCGGCGTTGTGCTCTGGTCGCAGTTCGCGTAGGGCTCACCCGCCGCGAAGCGCTGCAGGAAGCAGGTGAAGTCGGCGACGTTCAGCGTCGGGGGCGTGGTGGAGGCGTCGCAGTTGACGTAGCACGCGGGCGCTGCCGAGACGAAGCAGGCGCCCTGGAGCGTCAGCGTGTAGGGGCCGGTCGCGCCGCCGCCGCTCCAGGAGCCGGGGACCTCCGCGGCCGCGGGCCCGTCGGGCTGGCGCTCGGTGCCGTAGGGAGTGTCGAGCCAGATCTCGCTGCTGGAGACCGCTCCGAGCGGGTCGTTGTCGTAACCGGAGACGGCGAGGTAGTAGAGGCCGGGCGCGGAGACGAACTGATTGGAGACCGAGCCGTGCAGGCCCGCGGTGTCCTCGCCGAAGGCGACGCCGTGGCCGGAGGCGTCGAAGAGGAAAAGGGCGCTGTCGAAGGAGGTGACGCCGCCCGCGAGGGTGGCGCTGAAGGTGGAGGGGTCGCAGATCTGGACCTGGAACATGTCGGGGTCGCCGCCGGACTGGACCGTGCCGGTGATGGCGGTGAGCGGGCCGGCGGGGCCCTCCACGATCTGCGCGGTAGCGGGGAGGTCGCCGGCATCGCCCGACTCGACCCACTGCGTGGCGGGCGGGCAGTTGGCGGCGGCGCAGCCGATGTTGTCGCCGGCGTAGGTGCCGCTCTGGGAGAGGCACTGGGCCTGCGTCAGGACGGAACAGCCGCTGGCCAGGCAGCAGGCGCCGGTGGGGGGCGGCGGGCAGTTCGCGGTGGCGCAGGGGGAGCCGTCGCCGCGGTAGAGGCCGCCGAGGGCGGTGCAGCCGGCATCGCTGGTGATGATGCAGACACCGTCGGGACGGCAGCAGGCGCCGAGGTTGGCGGGGGGCGGGCCGACCCAGGCGCCGCCGCCGTTGATGGAGTTGGGGTAGGGGTTGGGGAAGGGCGCGTAGGAGCCGTTTGCCCCCTGCGCGATGTCGTAGGCCCAGAAGGTGTCGGTGGGGTGGGCGGCGACGAGGAAGACGGTGTTGTTGCCGACCGCGCCGCCGCGGAACATGCCGTAGGAGCCCGGGGGCGTGCCGGCGAGGCGGGTGGTCGTTCCGGTTTCGGGGTCGATGGAGTAGAGGCCGGAGTTGCCGTACTCGGAGAAGCCGTAGAGGAGGCCGTCGAGCGGGTTGAAGTCGAGGGCGAAGAAGCGGAGGCCGCTGCTGCTGGTGTCGACCTTCAGCGTGGCGGCGCCGGTGGAGAGGTCGATCTCGTAGATGCCCATGGGGCTGGCGAAGTTGCCGAAGCCGTAGAGCTTGCCGTTGCCGTAGCCGAGGCCGCTGAGGCCGGGGACCTGAGCGTTGAAGAGGAACTGGGGCTGGCTGAAGCCGTCGAAGAGGTAGAGCGCGCCGTTGAACCCGCTGCAGAGGTAGACGCCGCCCTCGGGCCGCGCGGCCGCGCCGTTCACCTCGAAGGCGAGCGATTCCGTGTAGGTCACGTTCGGGAACAGGGACATCTCGCCGAGCTTGATCGGACCCCCGCCGGCATCCTGGCCGACCAGGAGCTGGCCGCTGGCGGACTGAACGAACGCGGCCGTCACCAACACACCCATGGCTTTACGCAAATCACACCTCCGGACATTCCTCGCCTGAATAACCCGCCCGGCGTGCATACAGCCGCACGCCGGGGGAACGCGCACAGGTGTACCACGGATGGGCCGATGTGCCTAGAGGAACATACACCTGTTCGATCAAACGGGTGGGTCCGGAAGGTGGTGCCAAAGAAAGAACCCCCGCCCGACGCGTGCGTGCGCCATGCAGGGGTTCGGAGCGGGAGCTGGTCAGTTGCAGCCGGCGGCGAAGCGCTGGAGGTAGCAGGTAAAGTCGGCGACGTTAAGCGATGGGGCGGTGGTGCTCTGGTCGCAGTTGGCGTAGGCATCGCCCGACGCGAAGCGCTGGAGGAAGCAGGTGAAATCGGCGACGTTCAGGACGGGGGAGGTCGTGGAGGCGTCGCAGTTGGGGTAGCAGCCGACGCCGGCGTGGAAGCCGACGAAATGGGTCGGGTGGTCGAGGCTGATCCAGCCGATGTTCTCGCCCCACGCGTGGCCGCGGAGGCGGCCGGCGGGGAGGTCGGCGCGGGCGCGGCCGTCGCCGAGGGAGAGGGTCGTGAAGTTGATCCAGCCGATGTTCTCGCCCCAGGCCAGACCGGAGAGGTCTCCGGCGGGGGCGATGTTGACGCCAAAGTCGCCCGGGGCGTTGGTGTATGAGTGACCGTTGGCCGGGCCCTGGCCGACGGTGATCCAGCCGAGGTTCTCTGACCAGATCCAGCCGGAGAGGCAGGACTGAGTGAGGCGGACTCCGTCGGTCCCGCCGCCGGCGTCGCGCCAGTTCATCCAGCCGGTGTTCTCGCTCCAGGAGAGCTTGTGGCTCGGGTCGATGTTGGTCTGGGCGGCGGCCGCGGCGGCGGGGAGGAGGGCGAGAACGACGGTGGTGCGGTGCATGGGGGTCTCCTCCTGGGGGAGCGCGTCCGAGGCCCCGACGACAATCGCGGGGCCCCGGCGCGCCGAACGAGGGCGGGGTTAGTGGGCGATGTTGGCGAAGGTGTTGGTGGAGGCGAAGTTGTCGCCGGGAACGATGATCATCTCTGCGACGTTGTTGCCGGCGGCGGCGTTGACGCGGGTGGGGTTGAAGGTGAAGGTGTTGCGGACGATGAGGTTGCCGCCGGCGAGGGCGGTCACGCCGGTGGTGTTGCCGTTGAGGTGGTTGCCCTCGATGCGGTTGCCGGAGAGGAGGACGCGGATGCCGGCCTTGTCGGTGCCGGTGTTGGCGCTGCAGGTGTTGTTGGTGATCGTGCACCACTTGCTGGCGAAGATGCCGTCGCCGACGTTCTGGTAGACGGTGCAGCCGGTGATGGTGGAGCCCTCGTTCAGCGTGGCGCCGAACGTGCCGTTGGCGCTGAAGGTCGAGTCCTTGATCGACGATCCAGCGCCGACGATGGCGCCCCCGGCCTGGTTGTTGGTGAAGGTGCAGTCCGTCACGGCCAGGTTCTTGCCGCCGTCGAGGCCCTCGCCGGTGTTCAGGCGCGCTACGCAGCCCTGGAGGGTGCAATAGGCGCCGAGGTGGAAGCCCTTGCCGGTGTTGCTGTAGGAGACGCAATCCCGGAAGGCGGCGGCGGTCCCGCCGAAGCCGTTGACGTTGCTGTGCGCGGTGCAGGCGGTGTAGGTGCTCCCGTGGCCCGCGTTGAACCCGGTGTGGCAGGTCGCCGCGGTGGAGTGGGCGATCGTGGAACCGGTAGCGGCAAGGATGCCGGTGCCGCCGCAGGAGAGAACGGTGCAGTGGGTGATGGTGGAACCCATCCCGGCGACGATCCCGCCCTGGGCGACGGCGCTCACCGAGCACTGGCTCACGGAGGCCTGGGCGCCGACGCTCAGACCGATGCCGCCCCCGGTCACGGTGAGCCTGGTCAGTTCGCTCCCTGTAGCCTGCAGCGCGACAGCGCTGACGGGCCAGTCCTTGAGAGAGCCGTTGCTGATGCGGATTCCCTGGCGGGTGGCGTCCGTGGTGATGCCCGAGACGGCTCCGGCGACCCCGGCCACGGCGAAACCGTTGAGGTCGATCGAGACGTTATCGGCCGCGATCAGGATGCCGTCCTTTCCGGAGGCACCCGCGATCGGGCCCGTCAGGTAGTAGGACCCGGGCTGGGTGATGACGTGTACCGCGTTGGCCGCGCCGGGAAGGGCGTTCAGGGGCTTGCGGGGCTCGATCTCGGAGAGAGTTTTGTGGGTGGGGGCGGGCGGGCCGGCGGGGGGGTCGAGGGGGCCGGCCAGGGCGGTGCCGCAGGCGAGGAGAAGGCAGGGAAGCAGCGAAACTCGTGGGGTTTTCATGGTCGCGTGGTCCGTGGGCGGCCCCGGCAGCGCCGGCGACAGGCCGGGGCGGGGCACGCGTTGATGGCGGTTCGGGGGTTGGCCGCGGCCGTGTGCCGCGCCCTCCCGACTACCATGTGCGAGAGAGTTCGCCCGATGGGGCCAGGACCCTTTCGAGCTTTCCCGCATGGCCACCCCCCCCGGACCAGCCGACGAGGAACTGACGCTCCTGCTGAACGCGGCGGGGCGGGGGGATTCGCACGCCGCCTCGGCGCTGCTTCCGCTCGTGTACGACGAGCTGCGGACGCTGGCGCAGCGGCGGATGGCGCGGGAGCCGGGGGGCGGGGCGGGGATGACGATCCAGGCGACGGCGCTGGTGCACGAGGCGTATTTGCGGCTGGTGAAGGACGCGGATGTTCAGTGGAACGGGCGGAACCATTTCTTCTCGGCCGCGGCGATCGCGATGCGGCGCATCCTGGTGGAGCGGGCGCGGGCGCAGAGCGGCCCGAAGCGGGGCGGCGGGCGCAAGCGGGTGGAGCTCGACGAGGAGGCGGGGGCGGTCGAAGCGCCGGAGATGGACTGGGTGGGGCTCGACGAGGCGTTGAAGGAGCTGGAAGCGCACGACCCGCGGCTGGCGGAGGTGGTGATGCTCCGGTTCTTCGGCGGGCTGGGGGTAGAGAAGACGGCGGAGGTGCTGGGGATCTCGGCGCGCCAGGTGAAGCGGGAGTGGTCGCTGGCGCGGGCGTGGCTGTACTCGAAGATGACGGGCGAGAACCCGGGGGGCGGTGAGCCGGCCGGGCGCGGCGGGGCGTAGCACGTGGCGCCGAACCCAGCCCAACCCGGGGACCGATGGCAGCGCGTGAAGGAGATCGCGGGCGGGGCGCTCGAGCTGCCGCAGGCGGAGCGGGAGGCGTTCGTCCGGGAGTCGTGCGCGGGGGATGAGGGGCTCCGGGCGGAGGTGGAGGCGATCCTGCGGGCCGATGCGGCGGCGGAGCGGGGGTTTCTACGGCCGCTGAGCGTCGAGATCACGGTCCCGCCGGAAAGGCCGGAGGTGGAGGCGGGCGCGCTGGTCGGCAAGCGGATCGGGCGGTACCGGATCAAGCGGCTCATCGGGGTCGGGGGGATGGGCGCGGTGTACGAGGCGATCCAGGAGCAGCCGCGCCGGACGGTGGCGCTGAAGGTGATGCGGGCGGGGATCGCGTCGCGGTCGTCGCTGCGGCGGTTCGAGTACGAGGCGCAGCTGCTGGGGCGCCTGCGGCACCCGGGCGTGGCGCAGGTCTTCGAGGCGGGGACGCACGAGGCGCTGACGGGGCCGGTGCCGTACTTCGCCATGGAGTACATCCCGGGGGCCACGCCGCTGACCGAGTACGCGGCGCAGCGCGGGCTTCACGCGAAGGAGCGGCTTGAGCTGTTCCAGCGCGTGTGCGACGCGGTCCACCACGGGCACCAGAAGGCGATCGTGCACCGGGACCTGAAGCCCAGCAACATCCTGGTGGACTCCTCGGGCGACCCGAAGATCATCGACTTCGGCGTGGCGCGGGCGACGGATTCGGACATGGCGGTCACGACGCTCCAGACCAACTTGGGGCAGCTGATCGGGACGCTGCAGTACATGTCGCCGGAGCAGTGCGCCGCGGACCACGACATCGACACGCGGAGCGATGTGTACTCCCTGGGGGTGGTGCTGTACGAGCTCCTGACGGGGCAGCTGCCCTACACGGTGACGCGCTCGGACCTGTACGAGGCGGCGCGGATCATCCGCGAGGAGACGCCCGCGCGGCTGAGCGCGGTGGATCGGACGTTGCGGGGGGACCTCGAGACGATCACGCTCAAGGCCCTGGAGAAGGACCGGACGCGGCGATACCAGTCCGCGGCCGAGCTGGGCGGCGACATCGGGCGGTACCTGCGCGGGGAGCCGATCCTGGCGCGGCCCGCGAGCGTGGCGTACCAGGTGAGGATTCTGGCGCGGCGTCACAAGGCGGTGATCGCCATGGTGGTGGCCGTGGCGGCGGGGCTGATCCTGGCGGTGATCGGGACCAGCGTGGGGCTTTACCGCGCCACGCAGGAGCGGGACCGGGTGAAGCTGGCGGAGCGCCGGGCGCGCGACGAGGCGCGCCGGGCGGGGAGCGCGGCGGAGTTTCTGCGGGAGACGCTGCTCTCGGCCAATCCCGTGCTGATGGTCAGCCGTCCGCCCACCGCGGAGGACCTGCGGTACGCGCCGTGGGAGCCGTCGTACCCCTCGTACCTCCAGTACGCGGGGAAGCCGGGGCGCTCGGCGACGGTGGCGGATGTGCTGGAGGCCGCGGGGGCGAGGCTCGGGAGCAGCTTCCCCAACGACGGCGTGACGCGGGCGGACATGCTCCACCTGATCGGCAACACGCTGGTGAGGGTGGGCCGGCCGGAGCAGGGGGAGGCGCTCCTGCGGCAGGCGCTGGGGATCCGCCAGCGCGTGCTCGGGCCCCACGCGAAGGACACGATCGCGGCGGCGGTGGACGCGGCGGCGATCACCGTGATGCAGAACCGGTTCGCCGACGCGGTGGCGCTGCTGCAGCCCGCGTACGAATCGAGCCGGACGACGTTCGGGCCGATGGACCCGCGGACGCTGCACGTGCTGCGGAACCTGACCTCGGCCATGATCCGCATCCCCGCGCGGGTGGAGGAGGCGATCCGGCTTCAGCGGGGCGTGGTGGGGCAGCTTGCCGCGGGCGGCGGTGCGGCGGATGCGCTCACGCTCGTCGAGCAGGGGCATCTGGCGACGCTCCTGCAGCACCGTGGCGACCTGGACGAGGCGGAGCGGCTCGGGCGCGCGGCGCTCGACGGGCTGCGGGGCCTGGCGAAGGGGGAGAGCAGGCTGACCGCCGAGACAGCGCTGCGCCTGGCGCGCGTGCTCAACGCCCGCGGCCGGTTCGAGGAGTCCGAGCAACTGGCGCAGGAGGCGATCGGGTTCTACACGGCGAAGCTGGGGCGCGATCACCCGCTCACGACGGAGACGGGCCGGTTTCTGCTGCAACTGCTGGTCGCCCTCGGGCGGCTCGGGGATGCGGAGGCGCTGGCCCGCTCGCTGGTGGAGTCGGAGACGCGGGTGTTCGGCCCGGATTCCCTGGATGCGTTCAAGTGCCATGCCACGCTCGCCCGGATCATGCTCTGGCGGGGGCCGCCGCGGCAGGAGGCGGAGGAGCATGCGCGGATGGCGACGACGCTCACCCGCATCCTGACCGGGACCCACGAGGATTACGCCGTCTACCACGCGATCACGCTGGCGGCGGCGCACGGGGCGCTGGGGGACCCGAAGTTTGGTCTTTCCATTCTCGAGCCCGTCCGGAAGGATCCGCCGGTGAACTCGCCCTGGGTGCTGGCCCACTACTTCACGGTGGAAGGGGACCTCGAGCGGATGCTGGGGAGGCCCGATCGGGCGAGGGCGGCGCTGGAGCGTGCCTGGGCCTACATCCAGCTGGACCCGGACCCGTCGAACCTCAACCGGCTTGGCTGGTACCGGGCGCGGCTGGCGCTGGCGGAGTCGACGGGGGAGACGGATGTCGCGGCCGAGATGCGCGGCAAACTGCCGCCAGAGCTCAGGCCCTCCGAGCCGCCGACGGGCGCTGCGCCTCAGGGGCAGCCCTGAGCGAACCGCTGCAGGAAGCAGGTGAAGTCGGCGACGTTGAGCGTGGGCGGGATTGTGCTCTGATCGCAGTTGGCGTACGGATCGCCGGCGGCGAATCGCTGCAGGAAGCAGGTGAAATCGCCCACGTTGAGGGTCGGCTGCGCGGTGGAGTTGTCGCAGTTGGGGTAGCAGACTGCGGGCTCGCAGCCCCAGCGAGCCAGGTTCAGCGAGGGGAGGCCGCCGGCGAGTTCGAAACGGCCGCCGAGATAGACCTGCTGACCGGCAGGATCGTCGGTCTCGCAGACAAGCACCGCGCCGGAGAGGTCGCCCAGGGGAACCTGCTCGAGGCCGGAACCCAGCGCGGACCACTGCTGGCCATTCCACAGGGCAACGCCCGCGGCCGGCACGCCGCCGATCTGCTCTATGTTGCCCATGATGTAGAGCGCCGGGTGCGGGTGCGAGGGAGGCGTGCAGTGCATGGCTTGGACGATGCCGCCGAAGCCGAGCGACTGCCACGCCGAGCCGTCCCACCGCGCCAGCCGCTCGGGAAACACGCCGCTGGCGATTAGGCGCGGGAAGTCGGGTCCTGGGCCGTCGGCATCGAAGGCCACCAGCGCTCGGACCTCGTCGCTCAGGCCGGGCCCGAACGTGCGCCACGCGCTGCCGTCCCAGGCGGCGATGTTGTTGGCGGCCGTCGCGCCGGCCATGCTGAACGAGCCGCCGATGACCAGCACCGGGCCTTCCGGCCCCGCGCCGTCAGGGTCGTGCACAAGACAGTCGCGGATCAGGGGGAGACCGCCGCCCGAGATCCCGCCGCCGACCTCCACCCAGGCGCCGCCTTGCCAGCGAACGATGCCGCGCTGGGCGTAGCCGTTGGCCGGTCCGAACGCTCCCGCGGCGAACAGCGACGGAAGGAGCGGCCCCGCGCCGTCCTCGTCGAACACGTCAAGCGCGAAGCAGTCGCCGATGGTGGGGAGGCCCGCCCATGCGCTTCCGTCCCAGCGCACGACGCGACCCATCGAAACGGCGCCGGAGGCATGGATCGTGCCGGTCGCGTAGAGGCGCTCGGGGACCGGCCCGGGGCCGTCCTCGTCGAAGAACCGAAGGTCCATCACCGTGCCGAGCAGGCCTTGGCCCAGCGGCTCCCAACCGTTGGCGGTCCGGCGCGCGATCCCGTTCGCCGCCGTCCCGCCGATGGCGCTGAAGTAGCCGCCGACGTAGATCTCTTCGGGCTCGGGGCCCGCGCCGTCCGGATCGTGGGCAAGGATCGCATCGACCGTGTGGTTTGCGCCCTGCGGTAGAGGTCCCGGCGGTGACCAGGCCCCTGCGGTGCGGATCGCGATGTTCGTGACCGGTGACCCGCTTGCGCGGATCAGGTCGCCGACTGCCACGATGCTCGTGCCGCCCGGTTGCTCCCACCCCGAGATGTGCCGGACAATGTCGGTCAGAGAACCCGCGGGGAGCCAGGAGGTCCCGTCCCATTCCGCGACGCCGCGGCCGCCGAAGGGGGCGAGCCACCCGCCCGCCCAGAGCACCGGCGCCAGGGGCCCGGCCTGATCAGGGTCGATGATCGCGAGGGAGTACACGAAATCGGACCAGCCAAGGCCCGCGTGCATCGGTGCCCACGCCGAGCCGTCCCAGAGCGCGGCGGAGCGGAGGTTTGGGGTTCCGAAAGTGCTGAAACTACCGCCGACCAGGAGTGCTTCGTGCTGCGGTCCGGGGCCGTCGGCGTCGTAGGGGATCATTGCGTACACGCTGCCATTGCTGAGGCCCGGCAGCGATTGCCAGGTTGTGCCGGTCCACCGGGAAGCGCCGGAGTTGGTGGTGCCGGCGTAAAGGACCGGGTTCTGCGGGCCCGCGCCGTCGTGATCGCAGGAGGCGATCGATTCGGCCGGGAGGCTCAGCCCGGGGAGCGCGGACCACGCGACGCCGTCCCAGAGGGCCGCGCGAGCATTGCCAGGGAGCGTGCTCCCACCGGCGGCGAGTTTCGGCAGGCCCGGCCCCGGGCCGTCGGGATCGAAGGTCGCCAGCGCATTGACACTGGCGTTGATGGACCATCCCGGGGTCATGGCGGACCAGGCCGAGCCATCCCAGCGAACCACGCCGTTGACGATGGAGCCGCCCGGGAGCGTGAAGCGTCCGCCGGCGGCGTACAGGGCGGGAGGGTTGGGCCCTGGGCCGTCGACATCAAAGACCAGGAGGTCGGTGCATGCACCGGCAAAGTCGCTGCCGACCGGCGACCATCCCGCCCCATCCCACCGGGCGATGCCGCGGGCGATCTGCTCTCCGGCGGTGCGGAAGCCCCCGCCCACGAAGAGCGCGGGCTCTCGGGGCCCGGGCCCGTCCTCGTCAAAGACGGCCGCGCAGCGGGCCTCGCGGCCAAGGCCGCCGCCCGCGAACTCAGCGGACCACTGGGGGACGCACTGAGCGGCGGCGGGAGATGCGGCCAGAACCATCGGAAGGAGGGTGCGACCTTGGCGCAGGATCATGCCGACAGCCTACCGAGGTCCGGCCCGAATTTGAAGGAAATTTTGGGCATGGGATCTGCCAACGGCGCTCGGG
>JAEYVB010000337.1 GCA_023429345.1 Planctomycetota bacterium | reverse complement strand
GGCTTTCCACCGTCCCGACCGTCCGCTACACTCCCGCCCACCGACCGATCGCCGCACCGACCATGCCGGACACCCTCAGCCACGCTCCGGCTCCCGCCCCCGCGCCCACCGCGTCCCCCGCGCCGGGCCTCCCGACCGTCCGGACCGCCCTGGGGCATGACGAGATCCTGACCGCGCTCGAGACCGCCTCCCGCCGCGGCCGGCTCCCGGGCTTCCGGAAGGGGGCTCCCCCCGACGATTGCCTCTTTGCGGTGGCCGCCCACGGGCACCCGTTCGATGCCGACCTCCGGGCCGGGCTCATCCGCTGGCCGGACGGCAGTGCCTCCCTCGAGTTCGTCCTGAGGCCGCACCGGCGCATGCAGATCATCTTCGCGATCGTGCTACTGGCGACCATCTGGCCCGGCGTCTACTTCATGGACGAACTGATCGCCCAGTACCTCGAGCAGTGGTGGCGCCCGTGGGTGACCTACTACTGGTACCTGCCGCTGACCATCCTCCCGCTCCCCTGGGTCTGGTCGACGCTCCAGAAGCGGTCGCGGCGCACGACCGGCGAATCCGCCAGAGACGCCATCAAGCGCATCGCGATCGAGGTCGGCGGCATCGTCGAGAGCTGACGCGGGCGATCCTCAGCCAACGCCGAGGTACGCCTTCCGAACCTCGTCGCTGGCCGCGAGCTTGCGGGCATCCTCGCTCATCACGATCCGCCCGACCTCCAGCACGTACCCCCAGTGGGCGACCTCGAGCGCCATGTGCGCGTTCTGCTCCACGAGCAGGATCGTCGTCCCGCCGGCGTTGATCTCGCGGATGATCCGGAAGATGGTCTGCACGATCTGCGGCGCCAGCCCCAGCGAGGGCTCGTCCAGCAGCAGCAGCCTGGGCCGGGCCATCAGCGCCCGCGCGATCGCCAGCATCTGCTGCTCACCGCCCGAGAGCGTCCCCGCGTTCTGCTTCAACCGCTCGCGCACGCGGGGGAAGAGCTCGAGCGCCCGCTCCCGGTCCTTGCGGACCTGCTGGTGGTCCCGCCGCGTGAAGGCCCCCATGTCGAGGTTCTCCTCGACCGTGAGGTTCGCGAAGATCCCGCGGCCCTCGGGCGCGTGCGCGATCCCCAGCCGCACGATCTCGTGCGCCGGCAGCGTCGCGATTGACCTCCCGTCGTACGAGATGGCCCCCGAGCTCGCCCGGATCAGCCCCGAGATTGTCCGCAGCGTCGTGCTCTTGCCCGCGCCGTTGGAGCCGATCAGCGTGACGATCTGCCCCTGTTCCACGCTCAGGGTCACCCCGTGCAGGGCGTGGATCGCCCCGTAGTGCACGTTCAGGTCCCGCACCTCCAGCAGCGGCATCAGGCAGCCTCCCCGCCCGGGGCGCCCGCTTCCGCCGGCTCGCCCAGGTACGCCGCGATCACCTTCGGATTCCGCTGGATCTCCTCCGGCGGCCCCTCCGCGATGATCGCCCCGTAGTCGATCACCGTGATCCTTTCGCAGATCTCCATCACCAGCCCCATGTCATGCTCGATCAGCAGCACCGTCAGGCTGAAGCGGTCCCGCACGGAGCGGATCAGGTCTCGCAGTTCCCGCTTCTCCTGCGGGTTCATCCCCGCCGCCGGCTCGTCCAGCAGCAGCAGCCGAGGGTCCGTCGCCAGCGCCCGCGCGATCTCCAACCGTCGCTGGTCGCCGTACGGGAGATTCCGCGCATCCTCCTTCTGGCGGTCCAAGAGGTCGAAGAGCTTGAGCAGCTCCCGGCACCGCTCCGTGATCGCCCGCTCGGCCCCGGTGTGCGACCGGGACCGCAGGATCGCGCCCCCCATCGTGTGCGTCACGCGGCAGTGGCAGGCGATCCGCACGTTGTCCATCACCGAGAGGTCGGGGAACAGACGGATGTTCTGGAACGTCCGCGCCATCCCGGCCGCGGCCCGCTGGTGCGGCTTGAGCCCCAGGAGATTCCTGTTCCCCAGCCGGATCGCGCCCGCATCCGGCGTGTACACGCCCGTGAGCAGGTTGAAGACCGTCGTCTTGCCGGCGCCGTTAGGGCCGATGAGCCCGTGCAGCCGCCCCGGCGGGAGTTGCAGCGTGAAGTTCTGCACCGCCTTCAGGCCGCCGAAGGAGATCGCGATCCCCCGTACATCCAGCAGAAGCTCGTCGCCGGCATCGGGGGGGGAGGTGGGGGCGTTAGTGGGGGTGGGGGAGTGCGTGCTCACAGCGTCGGCACCCCCCCGGCGGTACCGGACTTGCCGCCCGCGGCGGTGTCCCGCCGCTTCCGCAGGGGACGCACCCGCCATGCGCTCCAGATCTCCCGCACGCCGAACAGGCCCTGCGGCCGCAGGATCATCATCAGCACCAGCGCCAATGCGTAGAGGATCATCCGGTAATCGGCCAGGTTGATCCCCGCCGCCAGCGCCGCCCGCCGCAGCCCCTCGTACGCCAGCACCGAGAGCCCGATCACGATCATCGCGCGGAGCTTCCGCTCGGTGAAGAGCGCTGCCAGCACCAGCACCACCCCGATCGTGAGCAGCATGTACGGGTGCAGCACGCTCGGCGGCTCGCGCAGCAGTTCCGGCAGGACGCTCAGGATGGCCGCCGCGATCGCCGCCCCGGAGATCGACCCCATCCCCCCCAGCACGACCATGATGATGATGTCGAAGCTGCGCTGGAAGCCCAGCTCGTTGGCCGAGAGCTGCACCCCGATGGTGTGGGCGTACAGCCCGCCCGCGATCCCCGCGAAGAAGGCCGCCACGACGAAGGCCCGGACCTTGTACTTGGTCGTCTTGACCCCCATCGCCTCGGCCGCGATCTCGTCCTCGCGGATGGAGAGGAAGGCCCGCCCGAACGTGCTCTCCTTCAGGCGGAACGCGACGACCAGCGTCAGCACCGCGAAGAGCCAGACCCAGAACAGGCTGGTGTAGAAGGGCAGCCCCGTGAAGCCCACCGGCCCGCCCAGGTACTCCGCCAGCTCCCACGCCGGCTTGGCCGCGATCTCCTCGGCGTCGTACAGCGTGTCGCTGGTCTGCGACGTGATCAGCACCCGCACGATCTCGCCGAACCCCAGCGTCACGATCGCCAGGTAATCCCCCCGCAGGCGCAGCGACGGCAGCCCCACCAGGTACCCGCACAGCGCCGCCACCAGCCCGCCGACCAGCAGCGCCGCGACAAACAGCAGGTCCGCGCCCGTGATCAGCGTCTCGGAATCCGGCGAGAGCCCGCTGAGGTTCCCGCCGTGCAGGTACGGATCGCCCCAGATGCGGTACGACCCGTAGTACACCAGCCCCGCCGCCGTGTACGCCCCGATCGCCATGAACGCCGCGTGCCCCAGCGAGAACTGCCCCGTGAAGCCGTTCACCATCGTCAGCGAGACCGCCAGCATGACGTTGATGCCGATGTCGAGCAGCACGCGGGGAAAGAACGCCGGCAGCAGCGGCCGCACCGCGAAGTGCAGCAGGAGCGCCACGCAGACCGCGATCACCAGCGGCGTCGCCGCGCGCAGGAGCCCGTGCAGGGCCCCCGGCCGCAGCTCCCTCCCGCGTTGGGCCAGGGTCGCCGCCGCCATCACACCTTCTCCCGGATCGGCTTGCCCAAGAGCCCGCTGGGTTTCACCAGCAGCACCAGGATCAGCGCCCCGAACACGAACACATCACGCAGCGACGCCCCGTCCGGCACGTACTGCACCGCGAAGAACTCCAGGAGCCCGATCAGCAGCCCACCCAGCATCGCCCCGCGGATGTTCCCGATCCCCCCGATCACCGCCGCCACGAACGCCTTCAGCCCCAGCAGCACCCACCCCGCCGCGGCCGTCTGGTTCAGCCCCGGGTACTTCTGGCTGTACAGGAACCCCGCCGCCGCCGCCAGCGCCGCCCCCAGCACGAACGTGAAGCTGATCACCTTGTCGACGTTGATCCCCATCAGCGCCGCGTTCCGCTCCGAGAAGCTCACCGCCCGCATCGCCCGCCCCGCCTTGGTCCGGAAGACCAGCCAGTCGAGCAGCACCATCAGCACGAGCGCGGTGCCGATCACCATCACATCCACCAGCCGCACCGGGACGCCCATGGCATCCCCCGCGCCGCCGATGCGCACCAGGATTTTGTCCGGCACCAGCGTCGGCATGCGGTCCGGCCGCGTGCCGAACATGAACCGCGTCTGCCCCAGGTTCTGGAGGAACAGCGAGACGCCGATGGCCGTGATCAGCACGTTCAGACGCGGCGCTTTGCGGAGCGGCCGGTACGCCAGCCGCTCGATTACGAAGCCGATCAGCCCGCACGAGGCCATCGCCATCACCAGGATCACGCCCCCGGCCGCGATCGTTGCGACCGTCGCGGTCCCGGCCGCCTCGCGCGGGTCCAAGCCGAAGAGGAACTTCGCCAGGTACACCAGGCCCACGCACCCGAAGCCCCACACGCCCACCAGCAGGAACAGCCCCGCCGAACGCGTCGGCGGGCAATAGCGGCACACCGGCTCCGGCAGTTTCGGTTGCAGGTGACGCTCGTACGCGAACACCGGCCCCGCCGCCAGCAGGATGCCCAGCAGCAGGTACAGCAGCCACGGCGCCACCTGCGCCGACTGGTGTCCGGCCTCCATCGGGTTCACGTCGATCCACCCCGCCACCCCCGCGGCCGCGAAGCTCAGCCACGCGCCCAGCACGAACACGTCGCTGTGGGCGAAGTTGATGAACTTCAGGATGCCGTACACCATCGTGTAGCCCAGCGCGATCAGCGCGTACAGGCTCCCGACCGAGACGCCGTCCATCAGGGTTTGCAGGAAACGATCCAAGGGGTCGGGATTGTACAGAGTTGCGCCGCCCGCGTCGGCCGTTCCGCCTTCCAAAAACACCCGGGGCCCCCGTCGACGGGGGGCCCCGGCGTGCTTTCTTCAATGTGGAGGCCCGAGGCTCAGCGGCCCCCCTCCGCCGACGCCCCCGCCTTGCCATCCTCCTCCGCGCCCGGGTTCACCGCCGCGACGAAGACCGGCTTGCCGTCCTTGATCTGGACGATCACCACGCCCTTCTGGGCGTTGTGGTTCTTGTCCATGGTGATCGTCCCGGTCACGCCCTTGAAGTCCTTGGTCTCGGCGATCGCCTTGGCCAGGTCCTTCCCCTTGAGGCTCTCCGCCCGCTTCATCGAGTCATGGAGCACCATCATGGCGTCGTACCCGAGCCCGGCCAGCGCATCGGGCGTCTCGCCGTTGTACTTGGCCTTCCACTTGGCGACGAAATCCTGCATGTTCGGCTGGTCCGGCGCCGAGTGGTTCGAGTAGTAGCTCCCCTCGATCGCCTGCCCGCCGATCGCCGGCAACTGCGACGAGTCCCACCCGTCCCCACCGATCATCGGGACCTCGATCCCCAGCTTCCGGGCCTGGATCGCCACGTTCCCGCCCTCGGTGTAGTACCCCGGCACGAAGATGATCTCCGGCCCCGCCGCCCGGATCGAGGTCAGCTGTGCCGAGAAATCCGTGTCGCCGCCGTTGTACGCCTGGTCCGACACGATCTGCCCGCCCATCTTCTTGAACGACTTCGTGAAGTCGTCCCGCAGGCCCTTCGAGTACGCCTGCGTCTGGTCGTACAGAATCGCGACCTTGCTCATCCCCAGGTTCTCCCGCACGAACTGGGCCAGCGCCGCCGCCTGGAACGGGTCGATAAAGCACACACGGAACACGTATTTCTTCCCCGCCGTCACCCGCGGGTTCGTGCTCGAGGGGCTGATCATCGGGACCTGGTACTGCTCCGCCACCGCCCCGCCCGCCAGCGACAGCGAGCTGGCGACCTCGCCCAGCACCGCCACCACCTTGTCGGAGGTGATCAGCCGCGTCACCGCGCTCCCCGCCTCGCGCGAGTCCCCCTTGTCGTCGTACGTGATGAGCTGGATCTGCTTGCCGTTCAGCCCCCCGGCCGCGTTGATCTCATCGAGCGCCATCCGGATCCCGCGGTCCGTCGACTGCCCGAACGTCGCTTCCTTCCCCGTCATCGAGCCGTAATGCCCGACCTTGATCGCCCCGCTCTCCTGCCCGCACGCCGGGGCCGCCAGAAGGCCGAACGCCGCCGACAGCGCCACGCCCGCCCGCGCCATCCCGCGCCCAAGACCCGCCCCGAAAATCCTGTTCAACTTCATTGAAATGCTTCCTTTGTTTGGCCCCCCAGCATCACGCCGGAGGCTCCGGCTGTCAAGGCTCCGGCCTTCATCCCATCTATGGGCGGCCGCCGCCCAAGAGCCAGGCCCCTCCCCCTCCTCGGCCTATTCTCCAAACGATGTGGCGACCCGATCAACTGCCGATCATGCTGGTCGACCTCGCCGCCGATGCACTCCGGAACCGCTCCCAGGAGCTCGCCGCCGAACAGGCCGTCTACGGGTTGGATGCCCTCTCCGAGGTCGAGTTCCACCCCCTCCTGGCCGCGGCCTTCCGTGCCGCCGGTCTCGGTGTCTGGCCCGAGCAGCACTACCCCGGCCACCCCGGCAAACGCCCTAAGCGAGCCGAGCGAGAACGCTGCGACCTCGTCCTGACCCAGTTCCCGGACGCCCCACTCCGCGACCCCGTCGCCCACCAGAACGAACTGGAAGCCGCGGCCGGAACACTCTTTGCGCCCCAGGCGGAGGCCCTGATCGCCCGCTCCAGGTCCACCCCGCCCCAAGAGGCCTTCTGGCTCGAGATCAAGCTCATCGGCCAGCACTGCTTCAGTGCCGGCATCCCCGGACAAAATTTGACTTATGCATCCGAATTACTCCGGATCGCCCCTGCCGACCTTCCCAAACTCGCCCGCGATGCCCACATCCGTCACGCCGGCCTCCTGCTCATCCTTCTCACCGCGGACCAGGCCACCGCCGACCACGACCTCGCCGCCCTCATGCACCGCTGCCTCGACCGCTCCCTCCCGGTCGCCAGCCCCGCCATCGCCCGCCTCGCAATCGACGATCGCATCGGCAACCGCCTCTGCACCCTCGCCCTCATCCCCCTC
>JAEYVB010000278.1 GCA_023429345.1 Planctomycetota bacterium | reverse complement strand
CGTCTCGTCACGTATGGCATTCGCCGTCCGTGTGGATCGAACGGGCCTGCGTGCGCGGACGCTGCTCCGCAGCCGCGGGGTCGCCTGGGCGCAGGTGCGTGAGCTCCGGCTGCTTCGGTCACGAAGGGGCCGCGAACGTTTCTGGATCGTTCCGGAGGTGGGGAGTCCGATCGTGCTGACCTCGGACCTCTTCATCCGACGGTTCGCCGGAGTCCGGGATTCCGTGCTGGCCAGCGCTGCGGCCGCCGGGCTGGACGCGTCGTAGCGCTCCTGGAGGCCGCCCGCGCTCTCGATCGCCCGCGCAACTTCTTCCCCCCTTAGCGCCCGCCTCAACGCCCCTTGATGCCCCTCCGTTAGCTTCCGCCGCGTCGGTATCACCCCCCCGCCACGCAACCGGAGGCACGGAATGAAGAGCACACGTCGGGCGTTCACGCTGATCGAACTGCTGGTGGTCATCGCCATCATCGCCCTGCTGATCGGGATCCTGCTCCCGTCGCTGGGCTCCGCCCGGAACGAGGGCCGGGCCCTCAAGTGCGCGGCCAACTGCCGCAGCATCGCCCAGGCGGTCACGCTGTACACCGTCGACAACAAGTACTTCCCGCCGTCGTACGTCTACGCCTCTTCGCAGGAGGGGACCGACTGGCGCATCCAGGACCAGCTCGCCACCAACCCGAACCTCGCCAACGGCTACGTGCACTGGTCGGCCGCGCTCTTCGACACGCCCGAGGGCGCCTTCGCCTGTCCCTCGTGCCAGAACGGCGGGGCCCCGAAGACCAACCCCGGCCCCGAGGTCAGCGACTGGGAGCCGGGGCAGCTCAACGACCTGGGCAGCTCGACGCCCGGCAACCTGCCCAACGACCGCCAGGTGAAGCGCATGGCCTACACGGGCAACGCCGCCCTGTTCCCCCGCAACAAGTTCACGGGCAGCCCCGGCACGCGGCTCAACCGGCTGGTCAACCCCGCCCTCGTGGACGGCTCCCGCCGGGGCGCGAGCGGCACGATCCTCGTCACCGAGTTCCTGAGCTCCAGCGGCTGGGAGAGCCTCCGCGACAGCGCCCAGCGGATCAAGAGCCACCGCCCGGTCACGCCCTTTGTCGGCATGTCGTCGGGTTCGGACGTCTACTCCGAGCCCAACTTCGGCAGCGCCGCACGCTTCCGCTACCCGACGGAGAACATGATCCTCGCCAGGGACCAGCTCGGCGCCAACATGATCGAGCACCCCGACTCGAGCCTCAACGCCGTCGGCCGCCAGCACCCCGGGAGCAAGGACAAGCAGATCGGCGGCACGGCCAACTTCGCCTTCGTCGACGGGCACGTCGAGCGCATGACCGTGCTCGAGTCCATCCGCCAGAAGAAGTGGGGGGACCGCTTCTACTCCCTCACCGGCGGCAACGCCGTCGCAAACTGACATTCATCCGCGGAGCCTCCGGCCCGGCGACTGGGCGTGACGGAGAGAGGCCGCCCGAACCGGCCGGAGGCCCGCGCTACGGACGTTCTCACACCACGCATCCCCGACCGTACCCATCGGTTCCCGAGTTTCCCGCCAACCCAAGGAGTGCAACCAATGAGAGCATCGCCCCTGACCATCCTCGCCGCCGCCGGCATCGCCACGAGCGCCGCCAGCGCCCAGACCGTGATCAACCTCTCCGGCGCCACGCTGCTGGAGAACTTCCTGAAGGCCCCCGCCTCGACGAACGATTACCTCGACGTGGACGGCGATGGCTTCGCCCGCATCAACGGCAGCAACGACCAGCTCGCCCCGCTGACGCACCCGAACTTCGGCGCGCCGATCGCCGGCCAGGATGCCCGCTGGTACGCCGTGCAGTACCGCTCGGTCGGTTCGGTCAACGGCTTCCAGGAGCTGGTCGACTTCGGCACCTCGTTCGTCACCGGCGGCAGCACGGGCCAGATCACCGCCCTCACCGCCAGCAAATCCTTCCACAACCGCACGCAGTTCATCAGCAACGGCGTCGCCTCCAGCGCGATCTTCAACCCCGAGAACCCCGGCGGGGCCCCCGTCCGGAGCGACCCCTCGTCGCTGTTCGCCACCTACGCCCCCGTCGGCACCCCCGCGGCCGGCGGCATCCGTATCGATGCGGCGCCCGTCGATGTCCCGGCCGTCTGGGCGGTCCGGAACACCGCGGGGAGCCCCGCCTACAACCACAACCCCGGCGAGGCGGGGTACGGCACCAACCCCCGCCGCTCCACCAACGCGTCCGGCACGGCCTCGGGCGCGAACTTCGACAATCTCCTGGCCAACCTCGGCCCCCGCAACCTGTACACGCCCGGCGTGACGCCCGACAACAACACCATTTTCGACACGCCCATCGCCTTCGCCCCCATCGCCGCGATCACCAACCTCGGCACCGGTCTCCGCGAGATCAGGCAGTCGGAGCTCCGCTTCGCCTTCGCCACGGGCCGGCTCATCACCGGCGAGAACCTCGTCGTGTCGACCCGCGACTCCGGTTCGGGCACGCGCAACGGGTTCATCAACTCCCTGGGCCTCGACCCCTCCTGGGGGG
>JAEYVB010000271.1 GCA_023429345.1 Planctomycetota bacterium | reverse complement strand
CCTCCAAGACCCGGGAGGGCGGCTGGACGCGCGACATGTCCCGGGCCGGCGGGGGCAAGATCTCGTGGATCTACGACGCGAGCATACATTACAGGGCCGAGGGCACCCCGCTGGTGGTCCTTGCCGGCAAGGACTACGGCATGGGCTCTAGCCGAGACTGGGCGGCCAAGGGCACGATGCTGCTGGGCGTTCGGGCCGTCATTTCCGAGAGCTTCGAGCGCATCCACCGTTCGAATCTCGTGGGCATGGGCGTCCTTCCGCTCAACTTCACCGGCGGGCAGTCCGCCGAGAGCCTGGGGCTGGACGGCACAGAGACCTTCGACATCGAACTCCCCGACCCGATCGAGCCCCGCTGCACGGTTCCGGTGGTGGCCACCAAGGCCGACGGCCGGCAGATCCGTTTCAGCACCCTCTGCCGGATCGATACGCCCATCGAGGTCGAGTATTACGCCAATGGTGGGATCCTTCAGACCGTCATCCGCCGCAAGCTCAACGAGTCCCGCCAGACCGCCGGCGCCTGACGCCACCGGGGAACGGTCGGACCGGGCCGGGCGGCAACGGCCGCCCGCCCCCTCCTCCGCGCCCGCATCAGCCCTTCATCGCGTGCCGCTCGATGTCCCATTCTTCGCGCAGAACGCCCCAGGCCAGCGTGTCATCCCAGCCGATCCCCGGCAGGAACCGGTGCTGGCGCTGCGTAACCTCCTGCACCAACCCCAGTTTCCGCGGCACACGCTGAGATGCCACGTTGCGGGAGGCGCAGGCGATCTCGAGTCGGCGCAGTCCCCATCCGCCATCGCCGGGATCGCGGAACGCCCACGAGATCAGGTGCGCCACCGCCTTCGTGCACAAGCCCTCGCGACGCCTGTCCGACCGCATCCAGTACCCGATCTCCGCCTGGTGGCTTTCAGCGTGGATCCGGTGCAGCCCCGTCCCCCCCAGCGGCGTCCCGGTCGCGCGATCGAAGATCCCAAGGACGAAGTTGTCGTCGTTCGCCTCGCCGTGCCGCCTCATCCGCTCGATCTGGTAGATGCACTCCGCGACGGAGCGGTTATCCACCGCTGCCCAAGGGAGCCACGGGAGGAGCGAGGATCGGTCAACCTCGATGGCCGCCAGCATTCCGGAGGCATCCTCCGGCGTCCATGGCCGGAGCACGGTGCGGGGGGTTGCACACTGGGGCGGCAGCGGCCGCGGGGCTTTCCAGGGGGGAGGCGGTTCCATCGCGGGGTTCCGATAAGTGAGCTCGGTTTCAGCGGGGACGGATCCGGGTGATTGGTCCCGGGCCCGGCTTTATAATCCCCTGCAGCGAACGCTGCGGGCGGCCGATCTGGTAGATTCCGACGCATGCACGCACAGAGGAGCATCCGATGAAGGGCATTATCCTGGCCGGGGGTCTGGGCACGAGACTCCGCCCGCTGACCCTGGTCACGAACAAGCACCTGCTGCCGGTGTTCGACCGGCCGATGATTTATTACCCCATCCAGTGCCTCCTCAACGCGGGGATCCGGGACATCCTGATCGTCACGGGCGGCGAGCACGCGGGCGACTTCCTGAAGCTCCTGAAGAACGGCAAGCACCTGGGCATCCGCCACCTCGAGTACGCCTACCAGGAGGGCGAGGGGGGCATCGCCGACGCCCTGAAGCTCGCCGAGGACTTCGTCGATGGCGAGAAGCTCGCCGTGGTCCTGGGCGACAACATCATCGAGGGCAATCTCCGCAAGGCGGTCGGCGACTTCTTCACGCAGTCGAGCGGGGCGAAGCTGCTCCTCAAGGAAGTGCCCGATCCCGAACGCTTCGGCGTCTGCCGCTTCGACGGCGAGCCCGGGCGCGGGAAGATCGCCGAGATCCTCGAGAAACCCGCCAAGGCGCCCAGCAACTACGCGGTGACCGGGTTCTACTTCTACGACTCCGACGTCTTCGAGATGTGCAAGACGCTCAAGCCCTCCGGTCGGGGCGAGCTCGAGATCACCGACGTCAATAACATGTACCTCCAGCGGGGCGACCTCACGTACGACATCCTCGACGGCTGGTGGACCGATGCCGGCACGTTCGAGAGCCTCCACCGCGCGGCGAGCTTTATCGTCGAGGGGGGGGCCAACCACGTCGACTTTCCCGCCGAAGCGATAAGGGTCGCGACCCCCGCGGGCGCCCGCTGAAGTCTCCCGGAGCCAACTCGTTGAACCCCGCCTCCCCCCGCGTGTTCGCCGGCACACTGCCCGACGCCTTCGAGTCCGCCCTCGCCGCCGGGGAGCCGGTCTTCGTGCCCCAGCCGCTCTACGCCGACGACCGCGGTTGGTCGCTGATGAACCAGCTCCAGGGCGTCATGCGCCCCGAAGGGCAAGCCAACTTCTCGGTCCAGTACCCCGGCGTCGTCAAGGCCTGGCACCGCCACGCCAGGCAGACCGACTTCTGGATCTGCCTCCAGGGCCACATCAAGGTCGGCATCCATCGCGAGTCCGACGGCAAGAGCTGGTGCGCGGTGATCGGCGAGAAACGGGCGGGCGTCATGATCATCCCGCCCCCGCTCTGGCACGGCGCGGCCACCGTCGGCGATACCCAGGCGGGGCTGCTCTACTATGTGACGCACGCCTACGACCCCAAGAACCCCGACGAGGAACGTCGCGCGTTCGATAGCGTGCCCGAGTTTCCCTGGGGCGTGAGACACGGATGACCGCAGCGAAAGCCACCGCCGGTTGGGCAGGCCCCCTCGTCCTGCTCGGTGGAGACGGGATGCTCGGCCGGGCCTTCCGCGAGATCCTCGCCGCCGAGGGCTTCGACTATGTCGCGCCGGCGCGGCCGGCGCTCGACCTCACCAACCACGACAGCCTGCGGTCCCTGAAAGTCCCCAAGAGCGGCCTCCTCGTGAACTGCGCCGCGTGGACCGACGTCGACGGGGCCGAGGCCAACGAGGCCGAGGCGATGTCCGTCAACGGCCAGGCCCTGGGGGCGCTCGCCTCGATCTGCAATGCCGCCGAGGCCCGGCTGGTCACCTTCGGCTCCGATTACGTCTTCGACGGCGGCGCCAGCGCCCCGTACAAGGTGAACGCGGTCCGCGCGCCGCTGGGGGCCTACGGCCGCAGCAAGGCTCTCGGCGAGGAGATGCTCGAGCACGAGGGCGGCAACTGGATCAACATCCGGACCAGTTGGCTCTACGCCCCCTGGGGCAAGAACTTTGTCCGGACCATGCACAAGCTGCTGAAGGAGAAGAAGGAGGTCAAGGTGGTCAACGACCAGCGCGGCCGCCCCACCTCCGCCGAGCACCTGGCCCGCACAACGCTCGCCCTTGCCGGCCGCGACGTCAAGGGGCACGTCCATGTCACCGACGGCGGCGCCTGCACGTGGTACGAGTTCGCCCTGGAGATCAAGCAGCTTTCCAAGTCCAAGGCCTCGGTGAAACCGTGTACGAGCGCCGACTTTCCCCGCCCGGCGCGCCGCCCCGCGTACAGCGTGCTGGATATCTCCAAGACCGAGCAGCTCCTGGGCCCGATGCCCAACTGGCGCGACAACCTCGCGGATGTGATGGGACGATTGGAACCGGCATGACGACCTGTAACCACATCCTCCTCACCGGCGGGTCCGGCTTCATCGGCTCCAACTTCGTGCGCTTCGTGCACGCCCATCGCCCGGGCACGACGGTCACCAACTTGGATCTGCTCACCTATTCGGGCAACCCCGAGAACCTCCGGGACCTCGAGGGCAGCCCGAGCTACCGCTTCGTCCGGGGCGACATCTGCGATGCCGAACTGGTCTCCCGGCTGCTGTCGGAGTGCGACGCCGTCGTCCACATGGCCGCGGAAAGCCACGTCGATCGCTCGATCATGGATGCCCGCCCCTTCATCACGGCGAACGTCCTGGGGACCCAGACGATCCTGGACGGCCTCCGCCGCATCGCCGCCGATGGGGGCAAGGCCCCGCGGATGGTCTACGTCTCGACCGACGATGTCTATGGCTCTCTCCCGCTCGAGAATCCCGAGCTCAAGTTCACCGAGGAGACGCCCCTCGCCCCCAACAGCCCCTACGCCGCCAGCAAGGCCGCCGGCGACTGCCTAGTCCGCGCCTACCACCACACCTTCCACCTCGACCTGCTCGCCACCCGCTGCTCCAACAACTTCGGCCCCTACCAGTTCCCCGAGAAGGTGATCCCGCTCTTTGCCACCAACCTGATCGACGGCCAGCAGGTCCCCCTTTACGGCGACGGGCAGAACGTCCGCGACTGGCTGCACGTCGACGATCACTGCGAGGCCGTGCTGACCGTCCTCGAGAAGGGCCGCTCCGGCGAGGTCTACAACATCGGCGGTAACAACGAACGCTCGAACCTCGACCTCACCCATTCGATCCTGAAGATCATGGGCAAGGGCCCGGAGATGATCCGGCCCGTCAAAGACCGCCCCGGCCACGACCGCCGCTACGCGATCGACGCCACCAAGATCCGCCGCGAGCTCGGCTGGACGCCCACCCGCTCCGCCTGGCCCGAGGCCCTCGCCTCAACGCTCCGCTGGTACCAGGAGAACGAGTCCTGGTGGCGGCGCGTCAAGAGCGGCGAGTACCGCGCGTACTACGACAAGCAGTACTCAAACCGCTGACGACCGCTCCGGCCGGTACGTGAACAGCCATTCCCCGTCCGGACGCAACCGGCCGTCGAAAGCACCACGCGTGGCCCCCAGCCGGCCGTTCGCGCGGAAATGGCCGTGGGCATCCAGTTCGATCTCCATCTCGCCGTCGGACAGCCGCGTCACCGTGCCTCGCTTGCCCGAGACTTCGCCCTCGTAGGACAGGTAATCCGGCCGGTGATCCGGGAGCCGCTTCCCCTGGAAGTGGTGCGGCGTCCCCTGATCGATCCGGGCGCCTATCCGGAACGTGATCAGCGGCCCCTTCCCCGGCCTCTGGATCATCCAGTCGTAGTGGCTCGACCCATCCGGAAGTTCGTGCAGCAGCAGTACGGCGGGGCTCATCGCCCATGCTAAGACCGCTGAATCCCGCCCTTCCATGAGGGTCCCGCCCCAGAGCCGGTCCGTCCAGCACGAGGCTCCGGATGTCCGATAGGATGAGTGCCTTTCATGAGCCGCCGCCGGGCGGATTCCTCCTGATCCGAGTCGCCGGAGCAACGGATATGCACGCACGCC
>JAEYVB010000180.1 GCA_023429345.1 Planctomycetota bacterium | reverse complement strand
GGATTCGACCCCCCAAGGGCATCCGGAAGGGTCCCGGACGGGGTCTGACGGGGATCTGATGTGACCACCGCGCCTCGCGCAATCGTCCCTTCCGTCAACAGCTGGAACGCCGACTTCCTCGAAGCCGAGTACGAGCGCTTCAAAGCCGACCCGGACTCGGTCCCGGCCGACCTCCAGGCCTTCTTCCGCGGCTTTGACCTCGGACTCAACACGGTCCCCTCCGCCGCGGCTCCCGCCGCCAGCGGCCCACCGGCCCCGGGCCTCACCGGCGGCCCCGCCACCGGCGGCGATCTGCGATTCCTCGGCGGCATCGAGAATCTCATCGAGGCGTACCGCAACTTCGGCCACCTCGCCGCGCGCCTCGACCCCTTCGGCCGCGAGCGACCCCGCCCCGCCGAGCTCGAGCTCTGGTCCCACGGCCTCACCGAGGCCGACCTCGACCGCCCCATCCCCTCCGGCGCGGCGCGCGTCGGCGCCGGCGGCACGCTCCGCGAGCTCATCCAGTTCCTCGAGCAGACCTACTGCCGCACCATCGGCTTCGAGACCATGCACGCCCGCACCGCCGAAGAGCGCGAGTGGCTTGTGCAGTGGGCCGAGACCCGCCGCGGCCGCGTGGAGCTCACCACCGAGCAGCGCCGCCACATCCTCGAGGAACTCCTCAAGGCCGAGGAGTTCGAGAGCTTCCTCGGCCGCCGCTACCCCGGGGACAAGCGATTCAGCCTCGAGGGCTCCGAGTCCGCCATCCCCCTCCTCGACCACATGATCGGCGCGATCGGCCAGCTCGGCGCTGAAGAGGTCGTGGTCGGCATGGCCCACCGCGGCCGCCTCACCGTCCTAAACACCATCATGGGGAAGACCTACGAGCAGATCTTCACCGAGTTTGAGGACAACTACTTCGAGGAGAACGACGAGGCCAACGTCGACGGCGGCGATGTCAAGTACCACCGCGGCTACTCCGGCCAGCGCATCTTCGGCGGCAAGGAGATGCACGTCGCGATGGCCAGCAACCCCAGCCACCTGGAGTCGGTCGACCCGATCGTCCAGGGCCGCACCCGCGCCAAGCAGCGCCTCCGCGCCGACACCGAGCGCCGCCGCGTCGTCCCCATCCTCATCCACGGCGATGCCGCCGTCATCGGCCAGGGCGTCGTGCAGGAGGTCCTGAACCTCTCGCAGCTCGAGGGCTACACCACCGGCGGCACGATGCACGTGGTGATCAACAACCTCATCGGCTTCACCACCAGCCCGGAGGATGCCCGCACCAGCCTCTACTGCACCGACATCGCCAAGATGATCTTCGCCCCGGTCCTGCACGTGAACGGCGAGGACCCCGAGGCCGTCGTCGCCTGCGCCCAGCTCGCCGCCGAGTACCGACAGCGCTACCGCAAGGACATTTTCATCGACCTCTTCTGCTACCGCAAGTACGGCCACAACGAGCAGGACGAGGCCACCTTCACCCAGCCGCTCCTCTACGCGATGATCCGCAAGAAGAACAGCGTGCTGAAGGTCTACGCCGAGCGCCTGCTCGCCGAGGGCGCCATCACCGAGGCCGACATGCAGGCCATCCGCAAGCGCCTCGACGAGGCCCTCGAGGCCGCCCAGCGCGCCGCCCGGGAAACCCCCTTCGATCCCACCATCGAGGCCGGCAGCGCCCGTTGGAGCGGGCTCACCGGCGAGTACTCCCACGCCCCCGCCAACACCGCCGTCTCGATGGACCTCCTGAAGGAAGTCTGCGCCGCCCTCGGCCGCACCCCCGACGGCTTCAACCTCAACCCCAAGCTCAAGAACCTCCTCGAGGGCCGCGCCAACCTCCCCGTCACCAAGCAGATCAGCTACGCCGACGCCGAGTCCCTCGCCATCGGCACGCTCCTGGTCGAGGGCACGGCCGTCCGCATCAGCGGCCAGGACGCCCGCCGCGGCACCTTCAGCCACCGCCACGCCGTCGTCCGCGACACGCAGACCGGCGAGCCCTACACGCCCCTCAACCACATCCGCGATACCGGCGAGCCCGGCACCCCCACGCCCCCCGGCTCCCCGGGCGCCGACGGCCGCCCCCGCCAGGCCCGCTTCTGCATCTACGACAGCCCGCTCTCCGAGTACGGCGTCATGGGCTACGAGTACGGCTACTCCCTGGCCGACCCGGAGATGCTCGTCTGCTGGGAGGCCCAGTTCGGCGACTTCTACAACACCGCCCAGGTCATCGTCGACCAGTTCATCGCCTCCGCGGATGTCAAGTGGGAGCGCTGGTCCGGCCTGGTCCTCCTCCTTCCCCACGGGTACGAGGGCGCCGGCCCCGAGCACTCCTCCGCGCGGCTCGAGCGCTTCCTCCAGCTCTGCGGCAACGACAACATGCAGATCGTCTACCCGACGACCGGCCAGCAGCTCTTCCACCTCCTCCGCCGCCAGATGCGCCGCAACTTCAGGAAGCCCCTGGTGGTCATGACCCCCAAGAGCCTCCTGCGCACCAACACCGGCACCATCGACGAGCTCGTCACCGGCGGCTTCCGCGAGGTGCTGGACGACCCCGCGGTCGAGGCCGGCAAGCTCGACCGCGCCAAGACCAAGCGCGTCATCCTCTGCTCCGGCAAGATCTACTGGGAGCTCGCCGAGCGCCGCGAGAAGCTCGCCCGCAAGGACATCGCCATCGTCCGCGTCGAGCAGCTCTACCCCTTCCACGCCGAGATGCTCCGCTCCATCCTCGCCGCCTACCCCGCCGGCCACGAGCTCGTCTGGGTCCAGGAGGAGCCGCGCAACGCCGGCGCCTACCTCTACATGGACGACACGCTCCGCACCGCGCTCGATATCCCGCGCCTCGCCTACATCGGCCGCGAGATCGGCGCCAGCCCCGCCGTCGGCAGCAAGACCATCCACAAGTACCAGCAGGAGAGCATCCTCTCCCGCGCCGTCGGCCCACTCTCCGACGCCAAGCCCAGGCCCGCGCCCAAGAAGCCCGCCCCCGCCCGGGCCTGAGCCCCCCCGCCCCCCCGCCCCCCGCCCCGTCCACGCAGGATCACAGCCTCCCATGAGCACGCAGATCGTCATCCCCAACGTCGGCGAATCCGTCACCAGCGGCGTCATCGCCGCCTGGCGCAAGAAAGATGGCGAGTTCGTCGAGCGAGACGATGTCGTTCTCGACCTCGAGACCGACAAGATCACCATGGAGGTCCGGGCCCCCGCCGCCGGCAAGCTCAAGACCTCCGCCAAGGAGGGCGACCAGGTCGACATCGGCGCGGTGGTGGGGGAGATCGACGAGTCCGCCTCCTCCGGCGCGCCCCCCGCCCGTGTCGAGCAGCCCAAGGCCGAGAAGATGGAGCCCCGCGCCGTCGCCCCCGAGACCCCGCGCCCGCAGGCCCCCCAGCCCGCGCCCGCTCACGCGGATGAAGCCCGCGCGACGCCCCTGGCCAAGAAGCTCGCCGAGGAACGCGGCATCGACCTCAGCCGCATCCCCGGCACCGGCCCCGGCAACCGCATCCGCGAGCAGGATGTCCTGGCCTTCATGCAATCGGCGGGCGCCGGGGCGAACCTGGCCAAGGCGGCGCCCCTCCAGTCGCAGGCCGCCACGGCCGCGGAAAAGAACATCGTCGCCACCCAGGGCGCGGTCCAGGTCACGGGCCAGGGTAACCGCGCCATCACCCGCGAGAAGATGTCGCCGCTCCGCCAGCGCGTCGCCGTTCGCCTCGTCGAGGCCCAGCACACCGCCGCGATGCTGACGACCTTCAACGAGTGCGACATGAGCGCCGTGATGGGCCTCCGCAAGCAGTACAAGGAGGACTTCGAGAAGCGCTACGGCATCGGCCTGGGCTTCATGTCCTTCTTCGTCAAGGCTGTCGTCCAGGCCCTCCAGAACTTCCCGCAGGTCAACGCCTCCATCATCACCGACGACAAGGGCCAGCCCGCCATCGAGAAGCACGGCTACTGCGATATCGCCATCGCCGTCGCCAGCCCCAAGGGCCTCGTCGTCCCAGTCATCCGCAACGCCGAGACCCTCTCCTTCGCCCAGATCGAGACCGCGGTCAAGGACCTCGCCGTCAAGGCCAAGGACGGCAAGCTCACGCTCGAAGAGATGCAGGGCGGCACCTTCACCATCACCAACGGCGGCATCTTCGGCTCCCTCATGAGCACGCCGATCCTGAACCCCCCGCAGTCGGCCATCCTCGGCATGCACGCGATCAAGAACCGCGCCGTCGAGGACCCCCAGAACCCCGGCCACGTCGTCATCCGCCCCATGATGTACCTGGCCATCTCCTACGACCACCGCATCATCGACGGCGCCGAGTCCGTCCGCTTCCTCGTCAAGATCAAGGAAGCCATCGAGGACCCCCGCCGCCTGCTGCTCGACCTCTGATAAGCGATCAACCCCCGACAGGTGGCACGGGTCAGCCGCTCTGGGCTGGCCCGTGTTCTTCCTCTCGTGCCGGGCGCCGCCAGCCCTGGTGCCACCAGTCGCGGCGCTTCGCCGCGCACTGGTGCCCGCCTACGGCAACCTCCGCCTGACCTCCTCCACCAGCCCCTCCGCCGACCGCACCAGCATCGCGTACACCTCTTCGAACCCCTCATCGCCCCCGTAGTACGGGTCCGGCACATCGGCCTCGCCGCCGAGCGTCCGGTCGAACGCCCGCATCAGATGCACCCGCTCCCCCGGCGCCCCCGCCGCCAGCACATCGCGCTTGTTCTTCCGGTCCATCACCACGATCAGGTCGAACGCGTCGAAGTCGTCCGCGCAGAGCTGCCGCGCCGTGTGCGTCGTGTCCAGCCCCTTCCCCCGCGCTGTCGCCGCGGCCCTGGCATCGGCGCCCTCGCCCACGTGCCAGGCCCCCGTCCCGCACGAGTCGATCTCGATCACCCCCTCGAGCCCCTCGCGGCGCACGACCTCGGCGAACACCCACTTCGCCATCGGCGAGCGGCAGATGTTCCCCAGGCACACAAAGAGCACCCGCGCCCCGCTCACGCCCGCACCCGCGGCGGGGGCGCGAACGTGACCTGGCTCGTCACGACCTCCGCCCAGCCCCCCATGTTCGTCACCCGCACGAGCGCCTCCGCGAGCGCCGAGCCGAACGCGTCCAGCCCGTCCCGCCCCGCCCACCACGCGCGGGCATCCTCCGACACGGCCGCGCGCAGCGCCCCGTCCTCCACCAGCGGGATCAGCCGCCGAGCCACCTCCGGCGGGTTCGCCACCTCCGCGATGCACACGGCGAGCGCCGATTCCGGGTACAGGTCCTCGACGCCCATCCGCGCCGGCGCCACCACCGGCACGCCCGCCGCCAAGCACTCCGCCACCTGCACCCGCGACGGACGCCCTTCCGCCGGCCACGTCGCCGAACGCCCGCCCCCGGTCCACGCCGCCAGGTCCACCGCGGCGATCACGTCCCGCCGCGGCCTGGAGAAACTCGCCAGCCGCACCGTGTGCTCCAGCTTCTTCTGGAACGCGTGCGCCCGCCCGAGCGAATCCGCCCACGCCGGCAGCACGCCGACCACCCGCGTCCCCGTGTGCCGCGAGAGCCCGAGCGCAAACTCGAACCGCATCGCGCTCGCATCGTCCCGGTTCCCCAGGAGCAGCACCGCGACATCGTCCTCCTTCAGCGCCAGCTCGCGACGCGCTGCCGCCCGGTCGCCGACCGCGGGCCGCACCGGCGGGACCCCGAGCGCCGCCACCTCCACCACCTCGCGGCGGAGGGCCCCGAACCGCCGCGTCCCGCCCGCGCCCTCCAGCACCACGCGCACGACCGGCATCGTTCGACCAAGCGCCAGCGTCGCCGCCGCCTCCGCGGCGCTGCTCCAGCAGCACACCGCCTCGGCCGCCATCCGCGCCGCGGCCGCCCGCAGCGCCCGCCACGACAGCCCCGCCCGCCGCGC
>JAEYVB010000129.1 GCA_023429345.1 Planctomycetota bacterium | reverse complement strand
GTCGAGGGCCCCGATGATGAAATCGCCGTTGTCGGCGAACTTGGTGTAGCCCAGGAGGAGCTGACCAAGCCGCTGCTCGCGGACCCAGAAGCGGTCGTGGAGCATGTCGGCATCGGCGACGACGATGATGTTGGCGGGCTCGCTGGATTCCTGGAGGTGGCCCTCGGCGGGCGGGCTGGGCTCGCCCTCGGCCGCGGGCGCGGGGCCGTCCGGAAAGGCGGACTTCAGACTGCCCGAGATGCGGGCGGTGATGGTGAGCGGCTTCTGGCCCTTGACGAAGGAGGCGAGCATCCCGCGGGCATCCGGCTGGACCTGCACCTTCGAGGTCTCGATCAGCATCGAGTCGGGGGTGGTCTGGAGGAGCGGCTCGAACGTGATCGCCGCGCCTTCCTTCTTGCTCAGGGCGCCGGCGGTGCCCATGTTGACCATCTGCAGCGTGCCGGTGACGGCGTCGTCGCGGTTCATGGCCTCGTCGCGCATCGAGAGGTACTCAACGTGCGGGACCTGGTCCTGCAGCGTGATGGCGTACTTGAGGTCGCCGGCGAAGCGGTCGTCCGCGAGCTCGACGCCCCAGACGTCGAAAAGCTTCGCGAGGTCGGAGCTGCGGGGGAGCCCCATCGCCTGCATCGGGTTGATGCCCGGCGGGAGGTCGGACTCGCACCACGGGTCGACAAAGACCAGCAGCCGCCCGCCGCGGAGCACGAACTGGTCGATGGCGTAGAGGGCCTTGTCGTCGATGCCCTTGGGGTGGACGACCATGAGGACCTGCACCTCCGGCGGGATGACGGGGTTCTCGCGGTCGATCTTGCGGACGTCAAAGAACTCCCGCATCTGGGCGACCACCTGCCAAGGCGGCATGCCGCCGCCCATCATGGGGTTCTGCTCCATGCCCTCGATCGGGAGGGAGTTGGCAAAGAGGCCGACGACTTTCTTTGGCGGGTCGCCGAGTTCATAGACGAGCTTGGTCAGGTCGTACTCGAGGAACTGCTCCTTGCCGGGGTCGAAGAAGGGCACGACCTCGGTCTTGCCGGTGCTGTTGGTCCCGACCAGGCCGAAGTAGAAACGTTCGTTGCCGGCGCCCGTGGGCACGGCGGCGAGCTGGGCCTCGTTAGCGGCATCCTCCTCCTCGGAGAACGGCTTGGGGTCGACGATCTGGAGCCGGATCTTGCCCTGACTGGCGATCGCGAACTCACGCAGCATCTCCGAGACGCGGGTGAAGTACGCGGCGATGCCGGGGAAGTTGGTCCCCTGCTCGGCGGCGTAGAAGAGCTTGAGCGTGACGGGCTCCTCGAGCTTGGCCGCGATGGTTCGGGAGCCCTCGGAGAGCGTGTACAGCCGGTTCTCGGTCAGGTCCACGCGCACGCCGCGGAGGCCCTGGTTCGAGAGGATGTTCGCGCCCAGGAACAGCACCCCCGCGGCCCCGAGCGCACCCATCGACAGGAAGTTCTTGTTCATGGTTCAGGCCTTCTTCATCTCGACGACGGCGGCGGTGCCGAAGAGGCACAGCGCGATCAGGGTCCCGAAGTAGACGAGATCGCGGAGGTCGATCACGCCCTTGCTGATCGCCTCGAAGTGGGTCAGGAAGCTGAACGAGGCCACGGCGTCGATGATCGTCTGCGGCGCCCCCAGGCCTCGCACGACGTCGATCACCGGGGCGTACCCGCTGATGGTGAAGCCGAAGCACACGAGCACGCTGATCACGAAGGCGATGACCTGGTTCTTGGTGGTTGCGGACACGAACGAGCTGATCGCCAGCATGCCGCCGGCCATGAGGAAGCTCCCGACGTACGCCGCCATGATGACGCCGTTGTCCGGGTCGCCGAGGTAGTTGACCGTGATCCACATCGGGAACGTCAGGGCGAGGGCGATACCGGCGAAGGCCCACGCCGCGAGGAACTTGCCCGCGACCACCGCGCCCAGCGGGATCGGCAGGGTCATCAGGAGTTCGATCGTTCCCTGCCGGCGCTCCTCCGCCCAGAGCCGCATCCCGATCGCGGGGATCAGGAAGAGGTAGAGCCAGGGGTGGAACGCGAAGAACGCCCGCAGGTCGGCCTGGCCGTTCTCGAAGAAGTTCCCGAGCTGGAAGGTGAAGATCCCCATCGTGAAGAGATAGACCACGATGAAGACGTACGCCACCGGCGTGACAAAGTACCCGCCGAGCTCGCGCTTGAGGATGGCCATCGTGCGGGCGAGGACGCCGGGGCGCTTCAGGGCCGGGCGCGGCGGCGCGGTCGTGATGGCGGGCGCTGATTGGGGCTGGGTTGCGACCGTGCTCACCGGGCACCTCCCGTGGTCATCTCGCGGAACACATCGTCCATGCGGCCGGACTCGATCGCCAGGCCGTCGACCTCCCAGCCGCGGGCGCGGGCCAGGCCGCCGATCTCGGGCGCGATGGCGACGCGGTTCTTCGCCACCACCAGGCAGCGGATGCGCCCGCCGTCGTGGCTGACACCCTCAACACTCGCGACCTGCGGCAACGCCTGCACCTCTCGCACCAGTGCCTCCGGGGAGAGGCCGTTGATGCGCACCGTGAGGTTCACCGCGTTGTAGTAACGGGACCGCTGCTGGAAGTCGCCGGGGGTGCCGTCGAAGATCACCTTGCCGCGGCTGATGACGACGGCCCGGGTGCAGACGGCCTCGACCTCCTCGAGGATGTGCGTCGAGAGGACGATCGCCTTGCGGGCGGCCATGTCGCGGATCAGCGTGCGGACCTCGTGCTTCTGGTTCGGGTCGAGGCCGTCCGTGGGCTCGTCCATGATCAGCACATCGGGGTCGTGCAGGATCGCCTGGGCCAGGCCGACGCGGCGCTTGTAGCCCTTGGAGAGCGTCTCGATGCTCTGCCGCATCACGCCCTCGAGGTGCACGCGGCGGACCACCTCTGCGATGCGATCCTTGCGGGCCTTGCCGTTCAGGCCCCGGACCGCGGCCACGAAGTTCAGGAAGCCCTCGGGCGTCATGTCCGGGTAGGCGGGGGCCCCTTCGGGCAGGTACCCGATCGTCTCCTTGACGGCCTGCGGCTCCCTCGTCACATCGTGACCGGCAACGGATGCCGTGCCGCTCGTCGGGGTCAGGTACCCCGTCACCATCTTCATCGTCGTGGACTTGCCGGCGCCGTTGGGGCCGAGGAAACCGACCACCTCGCCCTTCTGAACGCCGAAAGAAACGCCGTCCACGGCTGTGAACGGTCCGAATCGTTTGACCAGCTGTTTGATTTCGATCATGTCAGATCTCGCGTGGGGGACCGAGCGGCCCGCCCTTGCCATCCCCCGGGGGGAACATTGTTAACCCCGAGGCTTGCGGCGTCCAGTGTGGGATTTCGGGGTCCGGACGGGGAGGAAGCCGGAACCACGGGACCAGCGTGGGATCGCCGGTCTCCATTCCGACCTACGCGGTGAGGCCCCCGGGGTTCAGGCCTATCGGGCCGGCTCCCTCCGCGTTAGGATCCGCACCGCCGTGCTGGCCCCCCCGCCTCCGCTACCCCGGTTCGACCACGGAGCCCTTTGTGCCTCGTCCTACGCCTCCCGGCTCTGCGTTGACGATCGAAGATGAGGTGCTGGCGAACATCCGGGCACAGTCCCTCGGGGGTTACCCGAACGCCGCGACCGTGGGCGACTACGACCTGCCGGAGACGCTCCTCAGGCGGCTGGCCGACCGGATCATTCGAGAAACGTTCATCGAACGGCATCGGCAGGTCCTGAGCAACTCACCGCCCGAGCCACCGCCGCCGCAGGAGCCCGACGATGTTCCCGCGGAACGGATGCCCGTCCGCGTTCACCGCCGAGAGCTGCCACCCGACGTTGCCGCCTACCGGGCCGCCCTCCCGGAAGCCAGGCCGGAGCTCCCCGGCTATCGGGCGCCTCTTTTGGGGGATGCCGGAGACCTGTGGCCTTGGTCGTTTCCTGACCAGAGCGATCCCGCCCTAGCGGCCGCGGCGGGACATGTGGCACGACGGCTCCCGAAGGATGGCCTGCTGCCAACGCTGGCCGCTGCCATCCAACTGCTCGGCCTCCATCGGGTGCGCAGCGAGGGCCTGCCGCTCCTCCGTCGCGCGGGGTTGCCGGTCGATCTGCTCGGGCATTTTTCGCTCGAAACAGCGGAAGACGGCGCGGACTTGGTAGCGGCGCTCGCCGGCTTGCTCGAATCGGCGGGGCCGGGCGCGGCGGCCCGTGCAGCCGCGGCGGCTCGGTTCTTTTACAGGCCGACTCTCGGCGGCTTCCGACTCCATCCCGCAGCCGTCGGGGTGTCCCTCGTGCGGGTCCATCTCACGGGGGCGAGCTATTGGGGCGGGCGCGGCGCGGGCGGGGCACTCGACGTCGCCCGGCAGCTGGTCACCGAGCTTTCCGGCTCGAGCGTGATCGCCGTCGCTCACGAGCGCGATGTACCCGCGCTGCTCGCGCGGGTTGCCGAGTGGGATGTCGCGGACCGGCTCACGCTCCTTCCCGTCCCGTTCGTGGTTTCACAGTGGGCGCAGGACAACGCCAAGATGGGAGTGATTGACGGCGGCACGGGGCCCGCGGTGCTCCTTCCCCGCTTCGCCGGGCGCGGCGAGGATGGATCGATCCACATCCCGGGCGACACCTTCGCGGGCGAGGCGCTGGCCGCGGCGGGGCTGCTTGCGGCGCAGAGCCCGCTGCTTTTCCAGGGTGGCAACCTCCTCGCGTCGCGAACCGCCGACGGGGCGCTCACGCTGCTTGTCGGGGAGGCCGAAGTCGCTCGGAACACCGTTCTGGGCCTGAGTTCCCGGCAGGCTCTGGATGCGCTGCGCACCGAGTTCGGCGCGGACCGGGCGCTGGTGCTTCCGGCGGTGTCGTTTCACATCGACTTCGACATCCTGCCGTGGGAGACTCCGGATGGTCCTATCGCCTTCGTGAACGAGCCGCTCCGGGCAGCGCACGAG
>JAEYVB010000125.1 GCA_023429345.1 Planctomycetota bacterium | reverse complement strand
GAGGGGTCCTGGTCCGACACGTCGTTCTCGACGAAGTTCGCCGACCCCGACAACCCCGAGTACGCCCTCGAGGAGCTCTCGCCGCGGCTGTTCTCCTTCAACTCCCCCTTCGGCGCCTGCCCCACCTGCCACGGGCTCGGGACGCTGCTGGAGATGGACGAGAAGCTGGTGCTGCCGGACGAGGCCAAGAGCCTCGAGGATGGCGCGGTCGTCGCCTGGTGCAAGAACGGCCCGGTGCGGGCGTGGTTCAACCGCAAGCTGCGGAAGTTCTGCAAGGCCTTCGGCGTGAGCTTCACCGCGCCCGTCAGGACTTTCCCCGCCGATGCCCGGCGCATCCTTCTCCGCGGCACGACGAAGGACGATGCGTCGAAGTACCGGGCCAAGTTCGAGGGCGTCATCCCCAACATCACCGAGTGGTGGGGCACGACGGAGAACGAGGGCGTCAAGGAGTGGCTCGGCACGTTCCTGAGCCAGAAGCCGTGCACCACCTGCCGCGGCGACCGCCTCCGCATCGAGGCGCTGCACGTGCTGCTGGAGAGCGCCCACCCGGTCCCCGCGGAGGAGGTGGTCTCTGAAAGCATCATCGGCCGTCCCGACAGGACTGAGGACTCAGGACTGAGGACTGAGCAGGGATCCTCGAAGCGCAGCGCTCGGTCCTCTCTGCACTTCCTGAACCTCGCCGAGTTCTCGCGGCTGAACATCACCGACGCCGTCGCCTTCATCGCGGGGCTCAAGCTCAGCAAGGAGCAGCGGCACATCGCCGAGCCGATCCTCAAGGAGGTGAACAACCGCCTCCGCTTCCTGGAGTCGGTCGGGCTCGAGTACCTCTCCCTCGACCGCCGCACCGCGACGCTCTCGGGGGGCGAAGCCCAGCGGATCCGGCTCGCCACGCAGGTGGGCTCCGGCCTCGTGGGGGCGTGCTACGTGCTGGATGAGCCGACGATCGGCCTGCACCAGCGCGACAACGCCCGCCTGATCGGCACGCTCCGCCACCTCACCGACATCGGCAACACCGTGCTGGTCGTCGAGCACGATGAGGACATGATCCGCGCGGCCGACCACGTGCTGGACATCGGCCCCGGCCCCGGCATCCACGGCGGCCGGGTCGTCGCCCAGGGCTCGGTCTCGGACATCATCAACACCAAGGGCTCCATCACCGGCGACTACCTGTCGGGCCGGCGGAAGATCGAGGTCCCGCGCCCCCCCCACGGCCGTCGGGAGCTCTCCGAGAAGACCGCCATCACCATCAAGGGCGCGCGGCAGAACAACCTCAAGGGCGTCGATGTCGCCATCCCGCTGGGGGGCCTGGTCTGCATCACCGGCGTCAGCGGCTCGGGGAAGTCGACGCTGGTGAACGACATCCTGCTCTGCGCTGCCCGCCGCGACCTGCTCGGCGCGCGGGAAACCCCCGGGGCCCACGACCGCATCACCGGCCTGAAGAAGATCGACCGGGTGATCGAGGTCGACCAATCCCCCATCGGCCGCACGCCGCGGTCGAACCCCGCCACTTACACCGGCATCTTCGACGACATCCGCAAGGTTTTCGCCCAGACGAAGGAGGCCAAGATCCGCGGCTACCAGCCGGGGCGCTTCAGCTTCAACGTCTCCGCGGCCAAGGGGGGCGGGCGGTGCGAGGCCTGCCAGGGGCAGGGGCTGAAGAAGATCGAGATGCACTTCCTCCCGGATGTCTACGTCGAGTGCGAGGTGTGCGCCGGCAAGCGCTACAACCGCGAGACGCTCGAGGTCACCTACCGCGGCAAGAGCATCAGCGATGTGCTCAACATGACCGTCGAGGAGGGCCTGGGCTTCTTCGAGAACCACACGCTCATCCGCCGCTTCGTGCAGTGCCTGCACGATGTCGGCCTCGACTACATCACCCTCGGCCAGCCCAGCACCACGCTCTCGGGGGGCGAGGCGCAGCGGGTGAAGCTGGCCACCGAGCTGGGCAAGGGCGGGGGCACCAAGAACGCCCCGGTGATCGAGGGCATCACCAGGAACCGCTCGGTGCGGGCGATGGAGAACGGCGGGGCGACCGAGGGTGAAGACGAGATCGACTACCTCAAGTCCCTCGGCGCTGCGCCGCCGAAGCGCGGCCGCCCCGCCAATCCCTACGGCCACACGCTCTACATCCTGGACGAGCCGACGACGGGCCTGCACTTCGAGGACATCCGCAAGCTCGTCGAGGTCTTCGACCGGCTGGCGGATGGCGGCAACACGCTCGTCGTCATCGAGCACAACCTGGATGTCATCAAGCGTGCCGACTGGATCATCGACCTCGGCCCCGAGGGCGGCGACCGCGGCGGCACCATCGTGGCCGCGGGCACGCCGGAGCAGGTCGCGAAGGTCAAGGCCAGCTACACGGGGCAGTATTTGGCGCCGATGCTGCGGTGAGCCCTCGCGAAAATCGTGGCACGGGCATCCTTGCCCGTGGTCTCACGGGCTTCTGAGCCCGTGTCCTCTCCCTTGCCACGCGCGCCCGTCTCTTTGCGTGTACAGTGCGCCATCGC
>JAEYVB010000089.1 GCA_023429345.1 Planctomycetota bacterium | reverse complement strand
AATGACCCCGATGGGATTCGAACCCATGTCGCGTCCTTGAAAGGGACGTGTCCTGGACCTGGCTAGACGACGGGGCCGTGCTGTGGCCGCTAGTCTAGCGCCCAAGCCCGTTCCTTTCGCCCGCGCGACCGGCCGTGAACACCACCCCGACACCCACCGACGGCCGCCCGCCCACCCCCGTGCCCACCCCCATTCCGGTGCCCGCCGACGCCGCGGCCGTGATCCTCTGCGGGGGGGTCTTCGACCCGCCACACCGGGCGCACACCGGGCTCCCGGCGCTGGCACGCGATGCGGCCGTGCCCGGCGCGTGGCTGGTGTTCGTCCCGGCCTCGCGGTCCCCCTTCAAGTCGGCCCCGCTCGCGACCGATGCCGACCGGCTGGCGATGCTCAAGCTCTCGCTTGCGCCTTTGCCGCGCTCGGCGATCTGGACCGACGAGCTCGATCGTGCCCGTCCCGGCGAGCCCAGCTACTGGATCGAGACCCTCGCCCGCGCCCGGCGGGCGCTCGGGCCCGGGGTAGAGCTGCGGTTCCTGATCGGCGCCGACCAGGCGCTCGGGTTCCACCGCTGGCGCGAGCCTCGGCGGATCCTGGAGCTCGCCGAACCGCTGGTGATGCTCCGGTCCCCCGCGGAACACGCCAACGCGCTCGCGGATGGCCTCCGGAGCGCTCACTTCTGGAGCGATCACGAGATCGACCGCTGGCTCGACCGCATTGTCCCGGTCCCCATTTTTGAAGTCAGCGGCACCGCGATACGGGCCCGGCTCGCCGCGGGGGAGCGGGAGATACCCGAACTGGACCCCTCCGTGCTCGACTACATCCGCCGCGGCCGGCTCTACCTCGACTGATGCATCGTTGCTTGCCGCCGGGCGGCGTTCTACGCCATCGGGAAGGGCCGAGCATGCGCCGCCCGCCGCCCCTGCCACTACCCTTGGCGTCATGGCGAACATACTCGTCGTAGGCCCGCACCCGGACGACCAGGAACTCGGCATGGGCGGTGCGGTTGCCCTCTTTGCCGCGCAGGGACACAACGTCCTCCTGCTGGACATCACGGACGGCGAGCCCACACCCCACGGATCCCCCGAGATCCGGGCCCGGGAAGCGGCCGCGGCCGCGGAGATCCTTTCCGCGCCGGCGAACCCGGTCCGTCGGCTGCAGCTCGGGCTGCGCAACCGGTTCGTCGAGCACACGATCGAGAACCGCCACAAGCTCGCGGGCGTCATCCGTGCGCATCAGGCGCAGATCCTGTTCGTGCCCTACCCGCAGGATGCGCACCCGGACCATCGGGCGGTGACGCGGATCGTCGAAGATGCCCGCTTCGACGCCAAGCTCTCGAAGATCGAGATGCCCGCGCCGGAGGGCTACGCCGGTATCGGCCCGCCCATGTATCCCAAGTGGCTCTTCTACTACTACGCGACGCACCTGCGCATCTGCCCGCAGCCCGGCTTCCTTCTTGACATCTCCGACCACCTCGAGGCCAAGCTCGCCGCCTGCCGCGCGTACGCCTCCCAGTTCGACGTGAATCCCCGGAACCGGGCGGTGCTGGAATGGGTCCGGGCCCAGGCGGTGTTCCTCGGCTCCCGCATCGACACCGCGGCCGCGGAGGGCTTCTGGACGCCCGAGCCGCTGGGGCTGTCCGGGTTGTCGGAACTGGTGATGCAGGGCCGGTAATGCAAAAGGCCCCGGCGGACCGGGGCCTTGTGGGCTGGCGGCTACGAACAGTTACTGCAGGTTGACCGGCATCACCACGTACATGAAGTCCGTCCCAGACCGGATCAGGCCCGGCTTGTTCGGGGCCTTGAGCTCCATGATCACCTCGGGGTCGTGGATGACCTTCAGGGCGTCGGTGATGAAGCTGGGGTTGAAGCCGATCTCGATATCCCCGCCCTCGTAGCTGGAGACATCGACGTTGATCTCGGCCTCGCCCATCTCCGGGGCGCGGCTCGAGAGCTCCAGCTGCTTGCCGCCGCCGTGGAACTTGAGCCGCACGCCGCGCGATTCTTCGTTCGTGAGCAGCGCCGCCCGCCGCACAGCCGAGGAGAGCACATCGCGGTCGAAGACGATCTTCTTGTCCTGGTCCTTGGGGATCACTTCCTCGTAGGGCGGGAACGTGCCCTCGACGAGGTTGCTGGTCAGGACCGCGCCCTTGCCGCCCTCATCGGTCGAGCCCAGAGCGAAAAGCACCTGGTTGTCCGTGATGGCGATCTGGACCATGCCCTCGGGGTCGTCGATCAGCTTCTGGAGGAGCGCCAGCGCCTTGGTCGGGATGATGCAGCTGATGGCCGCGGCGTCCTTGTCGCCGCCAGCAATGGTCTGGCGGCAGAGGGCCAGGCGGCGGCCGTCGGTCGCGACCATCTCCAGCTTCCTGCCGTCGCGGCGCATCAGCACGCCGTTGATCGCGTAGCGGCTGTTCTCGCGGGCGGTGGCGAAGAGGGTGCGGCTGATCATGTTCATCAGCGCCCCGGCGCTGTGGCTGAACGTGGCCTTGGCGTCCTTGCCGCCCGCGATCTTGTCGAACTCCGGGATGGGGGGGAACTCGCTCGCCGGGTAGCCGAAGACCTTGAACTTGGCGTCCTCCCCCCGGATATGGCAGGCCTCCTGCTCACTCTCCAGGGTCAGCGTGCTCTCCCCCTCCTCGGCCTGGACGATCCCCCGGAGCTTGTCGGCGGGGATCAAGGCCTCCCCGGCCTCCTGCACATCCACCTGCGTGGTCTGGAGCCGGAGCGAGATCTCGGCATCCGTCGCCGAGAGCGTCATTTCCCCCGATTTGCCGGATTTTTTGCAGGAAATCTTCACGCACTGGAGCTGGGGGCGGGGGGTCCGCGCCTGCACCACGCCGGAGATCAGGTTGATGGCGTCCAAGAGCGCGCCGCGATCGCAGATCACTTTCATTTTCACGTAGCTCCCTGAAGATGGTGCCAAGTGTACCGGCATCGCCCTATCGTCGTGAAACCGCCGCCGGCATCTGCCGGTTGATCCGGAAATGTTGCCGGTTCCGGGCCCCGGAACGGTTGTCGGGCACCCCGCTTTCGCGGATACTCCTCCGCCACCCGGCAGACTCGGTCCGGGGTGGTTGGGGGTTCGTACGGCCACGCCCATCCCACGGAAGGGATCGAGAGGGTGCCGTGCCTGCCCCCGGGAAGCTTGTCGAGTCGGCGCATCGAAGCGCCGAGAAAGGTGTCCTATGTCCTTCGAAGCCGCCGTCCACGCCCAAGCCATCGAACTCGACAAGATGTCCCTCGAGATGACCGCCGCCGCCGGCGCCGGACACCCGACCTCCGCGATGTCCCTCGGGCACCTCGTCACCGTCCTCCTCTTCCACACCATGCGCTGGAGCCCCGACTACCCCGACTATCCCACCTCCGACCGCCTCGTCCTCTCCGAGGGCCACGCCGTCCCGATCGTCTACGCCGCGGCCATCAAGCTCGGCGTCACCGTCGGCAAGCCCGAATCCCGCCGCAAGCTCCAGATGACCGACCTCCGCAAGCTCCGCGAGGCGGGGAGCGAGCTCGACGGCCACCCGAACCCGATGGAGGGCTTCCCCTTCTTCGACGCCGCCACCGGGTCGCTCGGCCAGGGGCTCTCGGTGGCCGCCGGGCTCGGCAACGCGGCGCGGCTCGACGGCATCGACCGCCGCATCTACTGCATCATCGGCGATGGGGAGTCCCGCGAGGGCCAGGTCGCCGAGGCGCTCGACTACATCCAGGACCACAAGCTCACCAACGTCCTCCCCATCTTCAACTGCAACGAGTACGGCCAGGCGGACCGCGTCTCCGACCAGCAATCCGCGGTCAACCTCTCGGCCAAGCTCGAGAGCTACGGCTACACCGTGCGCACCATCGACGGCCACAACCCCAACCAGATCAAGGCCGCCCTCGACGCCTTCGTCGAGAACTCCGCCAACGAGGGCGGCAAGCCCATGGCCATCGTCGCCCAGACCGTCAAGGGCTGGGGCTCCGCGGCCGTCCAGGGCGGCGGCTGGCACGGCAAGCCCGCCAGCAGCGAGCAGCTCAAGAAGGCCCTCACCGAGCTCGACGAGAAGCGCCTCCAGCTCACCAGCGCCCTGGCCAGCTCCGACGCCTTCGAGATCCAGCCCCCGCCCGCGGCCGCCCCGCGCGAGGAGGTCGCCGGCGACCTCCCGCCCCTGGCCGACACCATGAAGAAGCTCGACATGGAGTCGTCGCTGCACACGGGGAAGATGGCCACCCGCAAGGCCTACGGCATCGCCCTCCGCGCCCTGGGCCACGCCAACAGCCGCGTGGTCGTGCTGGACGCCGACGTCTCCAACTCGACCTTCACCGAGATGTTCGCCAAGGACCACAAGGACCGCTTCTTCGAGTGCAAGATCGCCGAGCAGAACATGGTGAGCGTGGCCGCGGGCCTCAGCGCGGCGGGCAAGATCCCCTTCGTCAACACCTTCGCCAAGTTCATCACCCGCGCGTACGACCAGGTGGAGATGGCGATCAACTCCGGCGCCAACATCAAGCTCGTCGGCAGCCACGCGGGCATCAGCCTCGCCTCGGACGGCCCCAGCCAGATGGCGCTGCCGGATGTCGCCTGGTTCCGCGCCTTCACCACGATGAAGGACCACCGCGGCAACCCCGGGTGCTACCTCCTCCAGCCCGCGGACGCCTACGCCGCCTACAGCCTCACGGGCGTGATGGCCGAGTATGAGGGCGCCTGCTACATGCGGACGCTCCGCCCCGACACCGAGTTCATCTACTCCGACGATGTCGTCTTCAACCTCGGCGGCTTCGAGGTGCTCCAGGAGGGCCGGGATGTCGTGATCTGCGCCGCCGGCTACATGGTGCACGAGGCCAACAAGGCCCTCGACCTCCTCGACAAGGCCGGCATCAGCGCCACGCTGGTCGACCTCTACTCTCTCCCCTTCGAGCACGAGAAGCTGCTGGACATCATCGGGGAGAACAACGGCTACGTCCTCAGCGTCGAGGACAACTACGGCAACGGCATCGGCAGCGCGATCGCGGACGCCCTGGTCTCCTCCGGCGACGCCTTCACCCTCGAGCAGCTCCACGTCAAGCGCATCCCCAAGAGCGCCAAGACGCCCGAGGAGATGCTCCAGATGTGCAACCTCACCGCCGCGGACATCGTCAAGGCGGTGATGCGGATGCTGCAGGTGGCGTGACGGAAGATACGCCGCCGCAACCAATGCAAGGCTCTGGGCATAGTCCGGGGCCTTTTTTGTTGGTTGGCCGCTTTCGCGTTGCCGCCGACTCGGGCGCACGGTACATTGGAATATCCCGGAGGCGAATACATGCGCCGCCTCGTGCGTCTCTTCTCCGCATCGCTCTTCTGTGCCCACGCTCAGGCCCAGGTCGGTCTTAGCGTCGTGCCGGTCGGCCCGCCGGGCTCGTTCTTGAGCGCCACGTGCGTGACCCAGCCGCCGGGCGAGTCGCGCCGCCTGTTTGTCGCCCTGCGAGAGGGCACGATCAACATCGTCCGTGACGGCGTTGTGCTCGCCGCCCCGGCGCTGAGCCCGCCGTCCGACCTGCTCGTCCACGCGCACGGCGGGCTGCTGGGGATGGCGTTCGACCCCGAGTTCCAGGCCAACGGCTTTGTATACATCCTTTACACGGCGACGGCTCCCGTCGGCCGCCGTGTTGTTCGCTACACGCTGGATCCCACCAACCCCGAGTCCGCCGATCCCGCCTCGGCTCACCCGATTCTCACGGTCACCGGACCCGGCGGCGAGTACGCCGGATGGATCGGCTTCGGAACCGACGGTTGCCTCTACATCTCGACGGCGGCGGCGGCAGGCGCGGCGGCCCAGGACCTGACCAACTGGCTCGGCAAGATCCTCCGCGTCGACGTGCGCCGCGACGATTTCCCCTCGGAACCGGGCCGCAACTACGCCGTTCCGCCGACCAACCCGTTCGCCGGATCCGTCGCGGCGATGCCGGAGATCTGGGCCCTGGGCCTGAGAAATCCCTGGCGCTGCAGCATCGACCGCGGCACGGGCGATCTCTGGGTCGGGGATGTCGGAGACCTTCAGCGAGAAGAGGTCAACCGCGTGCCCGCGGCCTCGGCGGGGCCGTCGACCGCCATCAACTTCGGATGGCCCTGCATGGAAGGTATCCGGCACACGGGCGGGTGCGACGGCGCCGGTTCCTGCTACGCAGCGCCCGTCTTTGAGTACGGCCGCGTGTACGGGCAGGCCATCATCGGCGGATATGTCTACCGCGGCGCGGCCATCCCCGCCCTGCGCGGCGACCTGCTCTTCGGCGATCTGTCCGGCCGCAAGTGGACGCTCACCGTCGCGGGACCCTCCGCCGGCGAGTTCGTCGACCGCACGGCCGAACTCCCCGGCAGCGCCCTGTTCGCCTTCGGCGAGGACGCTTCCGGCGAGCTGTATGTCGCCGGCGCCGACGGCGTGTACAAGGTCGTGCCGCGCTGCGCTCCCAACTGCGACGGCAGCACCGGGTCGCCCGCCCTCAACGTCGCCGATTTCACCTGCTTCCTGCACGCCTTCGCCGCCGGGGACCCCTACGCCAACTGTGATGGGAGCACCCAGGCCCCCACCCTCGCGCCCGCCGATTTCGCGTGCTTCGCCCGCTTGTTCGCCGCAGGATGCCCATGACCCCACGC
>JAEYVB010000066.1 GCA_023429345.1 Planctomycetota bacterium | reverse complement strand
GACAGAGGGGGGCAATCTATGAGCGTGTACGACACCGATGACCGGGGTGCTTCCGCGCCCCCCGCCTCCGGCCGGCGGGGAAATCAGGAAGGGCGGGCGGCCGCGGCGAGTTCCAACCCGCGTCCGCTGATCACCGCGGGCGTGTTCCTGGGGTTGGGGCTGGGCGGTTTTGTGGACGGCATCGTCTTCCACCAGATCCTGCAGTTCCACGGAATGATCTCGGCGGACTACCCCAAGGACACACTGGCAAACGTGCAGGCCAACATGGTCTGGGACGGCATCTTTCACGCGGCGACGTGGATGCTTACGGCGACGGGCGTATGGCTGCTCTTCCGCGCCGGCAAACGGGCATTGGCGGGGGATGCCGCCTGGTCGCCGAGGATTCTTTTCGGATCGATGGTGCTCGGCTGGGGGATCTTCAACTTCGTCGAGGGTCTGATCGATCACCACATACTGCACCTGCACCACGTCGTCGAGGCGCTGGGCCCGTCGGTGTACGACTGGCTCTTCCTGGCCTCCGGGGTCGCGATGATCCTCGGCGGGTGGGCGATCATCCGCACCGCGCCGCTGCTTGCGCGGGGGCCGCGCGGGAGGCCCGCACCCGTTTGAGATTCATTTTCCGATCGCGCAGAGGAGGGACCAGCCGAAGGCTGCTGTGGCGAGGATCGACGCGACCGTGTTGAGGGCGAGTGAAGTCCGCGCGTTGCGCCGGCGATCGGAAGTTCCGCCTCCCGCAGCACGTTCGGCAAGCGCCATCGGCCACGCGAACGCGACGACGGTGATCGCGAAATAGGCGACCAACCACGGGAAAAAACGGTCGGCTACGCGGTCAGGTCAGCATATCCCCCGCACTCGGGGCACGCGGATTGCATTCCGCCGCAGTGTACCGGCAGTGTTGGCAAGAGAGAGGGTGCCGAAATTCTTCACTTCTCCTCAAGCCTTCCCTATTCCCGGACGATGAAAGGAGTGTTGGAGTAGTTCACATCCCCATCCGTGACCGGAACGGGCGGGGTAAGGCAATGAGAGCGGGGCCCTGGCTGGATGCATTCGCCGGGCTCTGGCTCGTTTTGGAGGGTCGGGGGCAGGCAGGGCCGCTTACCGGCCAGGCGGCGGAAAAGCAGTGGGGGCCGTAGGGGGCGGGGTTGACCAGGTGCGCTGGCCCGCGGCGTCGAGGAGCTCGATGCGGGAATGGCCGCCATCGTCGAGCCCGATGATGATGCGGGCCTGCCCGTGGCGGTCGTTCAGGGTGAGGCTTGGCCCTTCTCCCGCGCTGAGGTCCACGTGGCACTTGCCGCGGCCCAGGAGCAGCAGGCTGCCGCCTAACGCTTGATCTTCGCCTTGAGGCGACAACTGCGCAAGCAGGTCGCCGTTCGCGGCGCGGAGGTGAAAGCGTGACGCTTCGACCTCCGGCGCGTGCCGCTCAGGGTGCGGGTGCCCGGGTTGGGTCAGCCCCAGCGTAAGGGAGAGCGCTGTCGTGCATCCGAGTATCGTGATTCCGATGGTAAGGCGGTGGCACCGCCTCTCGAGTGCGGCCACGCGGTCATCGGCAGACGGGCGGGAGTTTCGCATCGGCGTGCTCCTGTGTGCTCAGGTGCCCTCGACGGGCTCGACGGTGCGGACCTCTTCCCACGTGAGCGGTTCGTGTTTCAGATGCCGCTTGCCGCGCTCGATCACGATCGGCAGCTCCGTCGCGGGGAGGATCCAGATGCCGAAAGGCGTGGTATCGACAGCGCCGCCCCTGTCGTTGAAGCCGTCGGGCGGGATGATCGGATCGCCGGGCCTGATCTCGCGGACGATGCCGCTTGCCGTTTGGAACGTACTGTCGGTGAAGCGAAGCCGAAGCCGCCGCGGTCCGTCCGGCTGTCGCGAATGGATCTCGGCGAGATCCTCGGCGATGAAACCGTCGGTGTTGGTCCTCTTCCCGCCGAAGTAGGCGACCGCCATGCAGGTCTCGAAGTTCACGCGGGGGAAGCGGTGCCGCTCCATTGCGCCGTGGCCGACCGAAAGGCCGGTGTGCTCCTGCCAGAGCGAGTTCCACCCCTTCTCGTTCCGGATGACCACGAAACCCTCCTGGGTGCGCTTGGAGTCGTGGCCGATGAACTGGACGAGAATCGAAGGCTTGTCCGGCTCAAGCTCGAAGGCGTTCTGCAGCGGGTCGTGAGCCGGGGCGAGCGATGCGGCGACAGCGAGAACTCCGAGCAGCAGGAGCCCGGACATCACGGTTCGGCTTGAGTTGCGGTGGGTGCGCATGCATGTCTCCCGGCGCAAGAGTGTGGACTGACAGCACAGGCTACCGCCGACGTGGCGGCGGGCGGGTAACGCGTCTGTAACTGGGGGTGTTAGAGGCCCCACGGGCTCCAGTCATCGAAGCGGGCCATCGGGCTGGTCCGGGACGGGACCTCCTCGCGCTGCCGGGGTGTAAGAATGCGGTCGATACCGGCGCGGGTGGTCCGGTCCAGCCCGTACCGGGCGCGGCGGGCGGCTGTCAGCGGGTGCGATTCGTCGAGCCAGGCGCCGTTGTACTGGTTGCGGTTCTCATCTCCGGCGCTCTCGCCGAGCGCTCCGGCGAGGTCCGAGGGCATGGCGGCATCCTCGTAGAGCCGCCACGCGGCCGCGGCCTCGCGCTGCCACGCCGTCCGTTGGGAACGGTGGCGGTTGGCAACGGCGGAGAGCTCGGACGTCTGCTCGGGCGTCAGCGAGGTGAGCGCGGCGGCATCCTTCAGATAGGTATCGGTCCGCGTGTCCTTGGCGAGCATGGGGAAGCTGAGCTCGAAGACACGCTCTTCGAACGAGGCGCGGTGCTCGGGCGGGAGCTCGGGCGCGATCTGCCGCGCGAAGCGCTCGTTGCAGTCGCGGACGGCCACGCGGCGGTGCCGGGCCTCTTTCCAGAGCGTCAGCCCCCTGGCCGGGTCGTCTTTCAGGGCGGCGCGATAATCGGACTTGACCGCGTCGAGGTACATGTCGCGGGCGATCAGGGCGCGGTCCAGCTCATCACGGTACCGGGCCAGGAGTTCGGCGACGGCCGCGGGCACGGCGGATCCTTCGAGAGCGCCCTCAACGAGGCGGACCAGATCGACGCTCTCACCGGTAACCTGCCCGGACCCCACGCGCTTGATGCGGCGAAGCTCGCGCTCCAGGATCGGCCAGCGCGATTCCTGCTCGCGCGTGAGCAGGCTCTTGAGATCGGCCAGGAACGAGGCCTTGATCTCCTCGGAGCGGGCGCTCCATTTCTCCATCGCGGCGCTGCCCGGGGCCATGAGGCCCGCATCGTTCATGATCTCGGCCCGCTCGAGCGCCTCCGAGACGGCCTCGCGCACCGCGGCGCCCTCGGCGCGGAGCGTGTCGGCGTATGCTGTGTACAAGGCGCTCAGGGCTTCCTGCTCCTCCGGCTTGAGGTCGAGCACCCCGATCATCACTTTGAGATCCCGGGCGGAGAACTCGGGGGAAAAATGCGCCTCCTCGCTGAAGAGGCTGGTCGCCATGCTCCCGTGCTGGGCCCGGGCGGGGGCCGCCAGCACCGTAAGACCTGCGATAAGGGCGGCGAGCGTCGGAAGAACGGCGTGTGTTCGCATAGTGCCTCCGTCGGGGAGTGTGACCGTTCCCGCGGCCCTTCGCAAGCGGTGGTGAAGCTGCCGCATCCCTGAACCGGGCGGCCGGTATGCTGGTAGGAGGAATGAGGGGAGGGTTTGGCGGCGATCGGCCCGCCGCGGCCGCTCTGGTCGCGGTTGTATTTACCGGGGGGCCGATGGTCGCGTGGTGGCGCGAAGGGATGGAATGCTCCCGAAGGGGAGCGGAGGTGCGCCGTGCCGGAACAGGTGTCCGCAATGTCGGTCGTCCGTCTGCTGGAAGCCATGGGCCGTCTGCAGGCCTCGGACCTGCATATCAAGGTCGGGGTGCCCCCCACGTACCGCGTCAACGGCGTGCTCCGCCCGATCGCGGCGGATCCGCTCAGCGAGGATGAGGCCGACCACATCCTCGACCCCATCGTCCCGCCGATGATGCGTGATCGTTTCGAGCGAGAGGGCGGGATCGACTTCGCGACGTTCGTGAAGGAGGACCGCTTCCGCGTCAACATGTACCGCTCCGGTGGGCACACCAACGCGGCGATCCGCCGCGTCAAGAGCGAGATCCCGACGTACGAGGCCCTGCACCTGCCCCCGATCTACAACGACCTGGTCGAGAAGACCAACGAGGGGCTCATCCTGGTCTGCGGCGTCACGGGCTCGGGCAAGAGCACGACGCTCGCGGCGATGATCGAGCACATCAACCGCCTCGAGGCCTGCAACATCATCACCATCGAGGACCCGGTCGAGTACCGCTTCAGCCGCTCCAAGAGCATCGTGAGCCAGCGTGAGATCGGCATCGACGTCCCGGACTACCCGACGGCGCTCCGGTACATCGTGCGGCAGGACCCCGACGTGATCTTCATCGGCGAGATGCGCGACCACGAGACGGTGCTCGCGGCGATCCAGGCCGCGGAGACCGGGCACCTGGTCTTCGGCTCCCTGCACACCGCGGACACGATGCAGAGCTTCAACCGGATCCTGGAGTTCTTCCCGCGCGAGGAGCATCCGTTCATCCGCTCGGCGCTCTCGACGAGCATGCGGGCGGTGTGCGCCCAGCGGCTGCTGCCCGCGCTCCCGGAGGTCGGGGTGGGCATGGTCCCGGCCACCGAGGTTCTGCTGAACAACGCGACCGTGCGAGAGAAGATCCGCGAGGGCTTCGACGAGGACCTCCCCGCGATCATCAACGGGAGCATCCACGAGGGGATGCGGAGCTTCACCTATTCGCTCGCCGAACTGGTGAACAAGGAGCTGGTGGCCGCCCACGTGGCCCTGGCCTTCGCCCCGAACCGGGATGCCCTTACCAGCGCCCTGAAGGGGGTGGAGGTCAAGGCGGCGACGCTGGTGCACCGGGTCCGGGCCGTCAC
>JAEYVB010000049.1 GCA_023429345.1 Planctomycetota bacterium | reverse complement strand
AAGGGGTTGGGCTTCTGGAAGACCATTCCCAGGCGGCGGCGGAGGTCGATGATGTCCATCCCGGGCGCGTAGAGGTTCCGGCCGTTCAGGAGCATTTCGCCCTGGGTGCGGACGCCGTCGATGAGGTCGTTGAGCCGGTTGGCGGAGCGGAGGAGCGTGGATTTGCCGCAGCCGGAGGGGCCGATCAGGGCGGTGACCTTGCCCTTGGGGATGTCCATCGAGATCGAGTAGAGGGCCTGGCTCTTGCCGTACCAGAGGCGGAAGTCGCGGATGTTGAGGATGTGCTCTTCGGCCTCGACCTGCCCGTGGATCGCGGCCTGGGGCGTGTGGCCGGCCCGGATGGCATCGAGCACGGAGAGCGCGGCCGGCGCCTGCCCGGCGGCGAGGTTCAGAGGGGCGGCTGGGGCGGGGGTGGGCATCGGGGCAGCCATGGTATCGCCGCGGGGCCGCCCGGGGAGATTGCTGGAGGGCCGAGCGGGGGCGGCGGGGGGCGGGGCGGCGGTCGGGCTCATCCGGTCACCTTGCGCATGGCGCGGGCCGCGATGAATCGGATCGCGAGGTTGATGATGAAGAGCATGGCGACGAGGACGAGGATGCCCGCCCAGGCGAGCTCCTGCTGGGACTCGTAGGGGCCGGTGGCGTAGGTGTAGATCTGCACGGTGAGGGAGGGGAACGGCTGCGAGGGGTCGAGCGTGAGCAGGCGGCTGCCCAGGGCGGTGAAGAGGAGGGGCGCGGTCTCGCCGGCGACGCGGGCGAGGGCGAGCATGATGCCGGTGATGATGCTCCCCGTGGCGGCGGGGAGGACGACGCGGGTGATGGTCTGGGCCCGGGTAGCCCCGAGCGCGAGGGAGCCCTCGCGGTAGGCCTGCGGGACGAGGCGGAGCATCTCCTCGGTGGTGCGGGCGACGATGGGGACCATGATGAAGGCGAGGGCGAGGGCCCCGGCCCAGCCGTTGTAGCTGCCGAGCGGGACGACGAGCAGCTCGTACCCGAGGATGCCGACGACGATGCTGGGAACGCCGGCGAGGACATCGGCGACGAAGCGGGTCGGGGCGGCGAGCCATCGCTCGGAGCGGAACTCGGAGAGGTAGACGCCCGCGAGCATCCCGAGCGGCACGCCCACGATGCTGGCGATGGCGACCAGAACCAGCGTCCCCACGATGGCGTGCTTCATGCCGCCGGGGTCGGACACATCGCCGGTCGGCACGCGGGTGAAGAAGTCCAGGGAGAGGCCGCCGATCCCCAGGCGGACGAGGTACTGGAGGACCCAGCCGAGGATAACGACAATGCCGACGGCGAAGACGCCGCAGAGCGCAAACATGAGCGCGCTGCGCACGCGGCGGGGGGAGAACCTCGACTCAGCGCCCGGCAGCAGGGTCTCGCGCGGCACTTAGTGGCCCCCCCCGGCGCGGCGGCCAACCACCAGGTAGCGGGCCACGATGTTGATGACGAGGCTCATGACCAGCAGGATGAGGGCGACCTCGAGCAGGGCGGCCCGATGGAGGTCGCCGCTGGCCTCGGCGAACTCGTTGGCCAGGAGGCTGGACATGGTCTGGGCGGGGGCGAAGGGGGAGGGCTCGATCTGGTTGTTGTTGCCGATGACCATGGTGATGGCCATGGTCTCGCCCGCGGCCCGGGCCAGGCCCAGCATGATTGCGCCGAAGAGACCGGCGCGGGCGTAGCGGAGCATGCCCCAGGAGGCCTGCCACCAGGTGGCGCCCAGGGCCATCGCGCCCTCGATCTGCACCCGCGGCACAGCGCGGAGCACATCGCGGCTCACGGCGGTGATGATGGGCAGGACCATGATCCCGAGGACCAGGCCGCCGGCGAACATGTCGCGGCCAGTGAGCGGGATGGGCCGCTCGACGGTGGTGGCCCCGACCGACACCTGCTGGAAGAACATCCAATGGAAGCCGGGCACCCTGCCGAGCAGCGCCTGGATGGCGGGCTCCACGTGTTCACGCAGGAAGGGGCCGAAGACGAAGAGGCCCCATATGCCGTAGGCGATGCTGGGGATGGCGGCCAGGAACTCTATCAGAAACGAGAGCGGCGCGGCGATGCGCAGCCGCGGGGCGACGCGCACGATGAAGAGGGCGGCGCCGAGGCTCAGCGGCACGGCGAAGGCGAGGGCGATGACCGAGCTGACGACCGTGCCGTAGATGACGGGCAGCGCGCCGAACTCGGGCGGGATGGTCCGCGTGACCATCTCGCCGTCCTCGAAAACAACCGCGCCGTCGGCATCCCGCTCTGGGACCTCGAGTTCGTTTGCCCGCCACTCCGTCGTGGTGAGAAAGGCCGGGCCAAAGGCGCGGAGGCTGGGTATGGCGGAGAGGGTGAGCACGACGATCAGGGTGCCCAGCATCAGCAGGACGGAGATGGCCCCGCCCCGCGCGAGGATACCCAGGGCGAGATCGGCTCTGGACTTGCGTTTCCGGAACCCTCGGGCGCGGGTCGGCCGGAGCGGCTGGCCGCCGGGCTCGGCTTCGGCCTGTGGCGTGACGGTCCGGGTCATGCAAGGCTCAGGGTAAGGGCCGGCCCGGCGGACAAAGCCGGGCCGGCCGTCTTTTGTAGCGGAATCGTCGGTCCGGTGCGCGGATTCTCAGTGTCCGGCGGACTGGAGGACAGGATTCCCCCGGAAGGTCATGGACCGGAGAGCCTCCTCCACCTTGGCCCGGACTCCCTTGGCGAGCGGGGCGTAGTCCATTTCGGCGGCGAAGGCCTGCCCCTCGTGGGTTGCCCACCAGAGGAAGTCGGCGAGGGCCTTAGCCTGTTCTTCGGACATGTTCGGGATGGCCCCCAGGTCCTTGTAGGTGATCAGGTAGGTGAAGGCGGCGATGGGGTAGGCCTGATCGCCGGGCTGATTCCAGAGGTTGGCGGCCAGGATGGTGCCGGAGAGCGTCTCGGCGACCCCTTCGCCGGCGGCGGAGACCGATTCGGCGGTCGCCTTGACGTAGTTGCGGGCCCGGTTCTTCACCGCGCCGTAGGCGATCCTGTTCTGGTTGGCGTAGTTCGCCTCGATGTAGCCGATGGCCCCGGGCGTCTGCTGGACGACGGCGGCGACGCCCTCGTTGCCCTTGCCGCCCTGACCCAGGGGCCACCGGACCTGCTTGCCCATCCCGACGCCCTGCTTGAACTCCCCGCTCTGGGTGGCGAGGTAGTTGGTGAAGACGAACGTGGTGCCGGAGCCGTCGGTCCGCCACGCGGGCGTGATCGGCAGGTTGGGGAGGGTGAGGCCGGGGTTGGCCGCGGCGATCCGGGGGTCGTTCCAGTTCGAGACCTTCCCGAGGAACATGTCGGCGATGAGTTCGCCGTCGAAGTTGAGGGGCTTGGCGATCCCGGGGACGTGGTAGGCGGGCACGACCGCGCCCGCGACGCTGGGGATCTCGATCAGAACCTCAGCGCCGCCGGCGGCGGCGAGCTCCTTCTTGCTCATGGGGGCGTCGGAACCGGCGAACTGGACGGTCTTCTCGGTGATGCCCTTGATGCCGCCGCCGGACCCGATCGACTGGTAGTCGACCCGGACGCCCGGATGAGCCTTCTGGTATTCGGCCACCCACTTCTGGTAGAGCGGGTTGGGGAAGGTGGCCCCAGCGCCCTGGAGCCGGACATCCGCATGGGCAAGGGAGGCGGCGAGGACGGCCCCGGCGATGGTGATCCGCCGAGCGGCAGAGGCGAGGGACTTCAGCATCGAGTATCTCCTGTTTGGCCTTTGATTTCGTCGCGGGATTATCGCGGCGATCCGGGGCCGACAGGTTCAGATCGCGCTAAGGGTGGGTCAAACGCGGGCCAAAGCTTTGGAGGCTGGGGGCGGCCGGGGATCTCAGGGGATGCCGCCGGAACGGCCCACGGAGCCCAGGAGAAGGGGGGACTGTGTGCGGGCCCGGAGCGGGCGGCCGCCGTCGTCAGGGATGAACGTAGCGACGAGCTCGGCCTCGGGCACATCCAGGCGATCCGAGCCGAACTCGAGCAGGCTGATCTCGAAGACGTACCCGGGGCCGGGGGGGAGCTGGCGCCGGGCGGCGCCCGACCGGTCCGGGCCGATGTTCCATCGGGCGAGGGCGCGTCCGCCGCGGTCCTCAAGGACGAACTCGAAGGTGCCCTCGGCCTTCATGGGCAGCTTGTACTGCGCCGACTCGGCGAAGACGTAGATGACGACGGTGCTCGTGTCGCGGTACTTATTGCTGTCGGTGTCGATGAAATCCGTTGCGGTCAGAGCGAGCACGCCCGGGACCGCGGAGTCGGGGGCCGAGTCTGGACGGCTGGGGCCGGTCGTGCAGGACACGGGGGCCATGGCGGCGAGCAGGGCGATCACCCAGGCGACGGCACGGATCTGCATTTACCACTCCCACCGTTTGGAAGTCTTGGGGCTGTCCTTGGGCTTGCGCTCGGGTTTGGGCGAGGCGCCCTGGCGCGAGGGGCTGTAAGTGTCGCCGTTCTGGCCCGGGACCGGGGCCGCGGCCGCGGGGATGGTGGAGGGAGCGGACGGGTCCGCCGGGGCGGGCACCTCGAAGGGGAGCACGCGGCCCTCGAGGGGGAGATCGGTCACGATGGAATCCTTGACATCCGTCGGGTCTTCAAGCTGGTTGAGCTTGTGGGCGGTGATGGTGCGGAGGGAGTCGATGCCGCTGCCGTCGGGGGCATCGTTGTAGATGACGCGCGGGGTCAGGATGACCAGGAGCTCGGTCTTGACATCGTTGCGCTGCTTGGACCGGAAGAGCCAGCCGGCGAGCGGGATGTCCCCGAGGAAGGGCGTCTTGGTGCGGCGGTCCTCCTCGAGTGTCTGGATCAGGCCGCCGATGACGATCGTCTGACCGTCCTTGACGGTGACGGTGGTGTTGACTTTCCGCTGCTGGATGATCGGTGCGTTGAGGTCCGCGCTGATCTGCGTGGTGCGCGTGCTGAGAGAGGAGATCTCGGGGATGATCTCCATGCTGACGAAACCGTCGGGGCTGATGGAGGGGGTGACGTTCAGGATGATGCCGATGTCCTTGCGCTCGACGCTGGCGACGGTGCCGCCCTGGGGCGTGCGCTCGAGGGATCCCTGGACAACGGCGATGTTGTCGCCCACCTGGATGGAGGCCTGGACGTTGTTGCGGGCGGTGACGTGGGGTCGGGAGAGGACCTGGAGCTTGCCCTGGGCTTCGAGCGCCCGGAGGATGAGGTCGAAATCGGCGGCGGCGAAGGTGAGATTGGGAACGCCGAGGGCGGCGGCGACGCCGGCGCCGGCGGCGAGGGAGGCGATGCTCATGTTCTGGCCGCCGAGGTTGCGGACCTTGACGTCGGCACCCCATGTGTTGGAGGAATCGAGAGTCACCTCGGCGAGGAGGACCTGGATTACGACCTGGGGCGGGGCCGAATCGAGCTCGCGGACCATCTGCATGACGGCGTCGATGTAGCGTGGGGACGCGGAGACGACGAGCTTGTTGCTGAGCTCATCGCCAACGACCGTGACTTCCTGCTCGAGCTGCCGCATGACCGACCCCGACTGATCGGGGCCGAGGATCTCTCGCTGGATGCCGGACTCGCCGCTGAAGTAGGAGGTGAGGGTCGCCTCCAGGTCCTTGGCCTTGACGTTCCGGACGGCGTAGACCTCGCGGGCTCGCTCCTGGGCCTGAATGTTGTCCAGATCCTCGACGACTTCGCGGACGCGCTCGAGGTACTGCTCCGTGCCGGAGACGATGAGCGTGTTGGTGCGCTTATCGATGGCGATCGCGAGCTCCTGCCGCTCGTCGGGGACGGGGGTGAGGGTCTGGTCGGGGGGGAGCCCTTCCTCGGGGAGGGACTGCATGCTCGTGGGGACCAGCACGTAGCTGGCGCCCTGCTGGCGGAGCGTGAACACATCCCTCAAAAGGATGGCCATGGCCTCGACATCCGCGTTCTTGAGCGTGAACTTGGCGACGCGGCGAGCGCCGGAAGAACTGGAATCGAGGTCCTCGATCATGTCGAGGATGACCTCCATGACCTGTGGAGGGGCCTTGACGACGACCGAGTTCGTGCGGAGGTCCGGCGTGAGGGTGACCTGCTCCCGGATGGCGCCGTCGATCTGGGCCTCGCTGGGGGGCTCGCCGGTGCGGTCCCGGACATCCTGCGCGAGCTGGTCGCGGAAGAAGCGGATGTTGGTGGCCTGGCGCGCGGCGATGTCGGAACCGCCGGCGACGGTGCGGCCGGCGAGGACGTTCTGGAGGAGGGAGACCACCTCGAGGGCGTTGGCGGCGCTGAGGCCCACGAAGCGGATGTCCTGGTTGGTGGCGACACCGGCCGATTCGAGCGTGGACACAATCTGGGTAATGCGCTCGATATCGGCGTCGTTGCCGGTGACGACGAGGGCGTTCAGCCGCTCGCTCGGGATCACACGGACGGAGCCCGCTCCACGCCGGGAGTTCTCCTTATCCACGTAGAGGTCGTTCACGACATCGGCGGCGTCGGCGGCGCGGCCGGCGGTGATCGGGACGATGTCGGTGCGGGCGGCGCCGAGGGAGGGATTGCCCTGGGCAAGGGTGGCCACGAGTTCCCTGACGATGGCGAGGTTCTCGTCGCTGGCGGCGACGATCAGGAGGTTGCTGGCGGCGTCGGCCTCGATGGAGAACGCGTCCATCGGGCTCTTGACGGCGCCGGAGCGCTGGCTGGCGTTGATGCGGTCGTTCATCAGCCTGGCGATGCGGGGGGCGAGCGTCGCCGCGTCGGCGCCCATGACGGTGACGACGTGCAGGCCGACGGTGTTGTTGGACAGCTCGCTGTCCAGGGTCCTGAGCATCGCCTCGATCGTCGAGAAGCTGCCGGCGCTGGTCGCGATCACGAGGGAGTTCGTGCGCGGATCGGCGGTGATGATGACGCGGTCTTCCTCGCGGAACGCCGGGTCCTGCTGACGCTGGCGGAAGACGTCCTGGATGATGGACGAGACCCGATCGGCCGCGGCGAACTGGAGCGGGAAGAGGCGGACGGAGTTGGCCGCGGAGGCGGCCTCGACGTCGAGCATGGCGACGAGTTCGCGGACGACGGCGGTGTTGGCGGGCGAGCCGAGGACGATGAGGGCGTTGAGGGTGGATTCGGGCGTGATGACCAGACCGCTGAGCGGGGCGAAGAGGTCGGCCTCGATTCGTGCCTCGGGCGCCGAGAGGTCCTGCCCCGACTTGGCCATGCGGAGGCGGCCGATCTGCTTCTGGAGCCCCACGGCCTCCGGGGTGATGGTGAGGCCCTGGATAAGGACCTGGCGGAGGGTCTGGGCGAGACGGGCGGCGTCCGCGTGCTGGAGCTGGATGAGCGAGGGCTCGACCCAGCGGGCGGCCTGGTCGCTGTCGAGGTCCTTGAGAAGAACCTCGACGAGGGCGACGGCATCCTCGGGGCCGGCGACGATCAGTGTGTTGGTGCGGTCGTCGACGGTGGCGGCCAGTTCGCCGGCGAGGGCCTTGCCGGTCGCGGTGGTCGGCTGGCCCTGGCGGCGGGTGCCGGGGAGGCGGCGGAGCGACTCGCCCTGCCGGAAAAGGTCATCGATGACGGTCTTGGCGCGGGGCGCCGAGGCGTGGGTGAGCGGGAACATTCGGACGACCACCGCCTCGCCCATGGGCAGGGTGTCCAGGATCTTGATGACCTCGCAGATGGCGGTGACGTTCGCGTCGGTCGAGGCGACCATGATCGAGTTGCTGGCATCGTCGGGAATAAGGCGCACCGGCTTGGAGAGGTCCAGGGAGAGATCGCCCTTCTCCAGGCCGTTCCGCATGACGGAGAGACGGCGGACCTGCTCGGCGAGGGCCCGGGCGGGGCCGGTCTGGGCGGCCTGCTCGGCGGGGTTCATCATTCCCTCGAGCGTGTTGACCATGGCGGTGGCGGTGGCCAGCTTCAGCCCAACGATGCAGACGCGCTGCTCGGCGCTGGCGGGCTCGGCGTCGAGGGCGCGGACGAGGGCGACGATGGACTCGCCATCCTGCGGGCTGGCGACGACGGCCAGGGCGCGGCGGCTGGCGAGCGGGACGAGCGTCACGGGCTCGCTGACGACGCCGGGCCGGTCTTCGGGCGCCGGCTTAGTGACGCCGAGCTGCTCAAGCTGTCTGCGGACATCCTCGGGGGCGTTGTTCTGAACATCGATGATGAAGATCGTCTGGCCGAGGCCGCCGGGGCCGATGCGGCTCGCGCCTTCGGGGGCGGCGGGCATGAGACCGTCGAGTTCCTTGACGACCTTCTCGATGTCGTCGTACATGCGGCCGCTGCTGGCGATGACGAGGGCGTTGCTGCTGCGGTCGACCTCGACGGAGAGGACCTCGTTCGCTTGTTTGGCGGACTGGGCGAACGTGGTTGCGATGGTGCGCTGGAGGCGTGCGGCGGGGACGTTTCTCAGCGGCAGGACACGGACGGTGGCGCGGGCCTTGTCGCCCTGCTGCTGGAGGGCCTCGGCGAGGGCGGCGATGGCGGCGTAATCGCGTTCCTCAGCGCGGATAATGAGGCAGTTGGAGGCGTCGTCGCCGACGATCACGATCGACCGGGGTCCCTGGCCCCCGGCGTTCCGACCGCCGCGCTGCTGGGTGTCGTAGAGCTCGCGCACGCTCTGGGCGATCTCGGAGGCTTTGCCGCTGGTGAGGGGCAGGACGCGGGGTTCGGCGAACTTCACGAAATCGGGGATGTCGATCTGCTCGACCAGGGCGCGGATGCGGGACATATCCTGGCGGCCGGCGAAGACGACGAGCGAGTTGGTCTGCGGTTCGGCGGCGACGGTGGGCGTGGGCTCGTTGTCCACGAGCACCAGCGGCTCGGGCGTCTCGTCGTCGTTGCGGCGGTTGCCCCGGTTCTGATTCTGGCGGGCGGCCTGCTCGCGGCGGAAGCGGGACTCGACCGGGGCGCGGAAGCCCTCGTTCAGGGCCCGGGCGACACTCCCGGCGTCGGCGTGCTTCATGGGGATGACGGCGAGCTGGCGGGAGGTGTCGTACTCCTCGGTATCGAGCTTCTTGAGCAGGCCGCGGAGGCCCTCCCACTCGCTCTCCTCGGCGCTGATGACCAGGGAGTTGGAGGCCGGATCGGGGACGATGGCGACGTTGCGTGCCGCGGGGGTGGTGGCGGCGGTGGCAAGGCGACCGTAGAAGACCTCGAGGGCCTTGGCGGTCTGCTCGGCGCGGGCGAACTCGAGCTTGACGAACTCGGTCGTGCGGGTGGTCTGCGTGGGGACGTCGAGCGCCTCGATCATCCGGTCGATGTCACGGAGCTGGTCGGGCGTGCCAGTGACCATGACGGTGTTGTCGGCCCGGGAGAAATCGACGGTGGGCTCGGACTCGTTCTGGACGCGGGGCCGCGCACGGAGCATGGAATCGAGCGTCCAGTAGACGTCGTAGGCGAGGGCGTGCTTGAGCTGCACGCGGCGGAGCTCGACCAGCGGCCGTTCGACCTCCACATCGATCGCCGCGATCTGTTCCATCACCGCGGCGATGGTCTCGTCGGAGCCGGTGATCATCAGCGTGTTGTTGCGGCGGATCGGCGTGATCTTGATCTTGAGGCCCTCGGGGAGGGCGGTCTTGAGGGCGGTGGCGACCTCGTCGGCGCGGGCGGTCTTCAGCGCGACGCTGACGACGCGGGTCATCTCCGGGGTGGGCGGCAGGTCGAGCTGCGCGATCAGTGCCTTGACCTGGGGGAGGTCCTCCTGTTGCGCCGAAACGATGACGGCGTTGGTGCTGGGCTGGGGGGTCACGATGACCTGCGACTCGGGGCGGCCCTGGCCGCGGGGGAACTGGGCCCGGAGGAGCCCCGCGATCTCGTCGGCCTCGCGGTTCCTGACGATGTAGACCTCGATCGCTCGGTCCTTGCCGAGCTCGGGCTGGTCGATGAGGCCGAGGAGATCCTTGAGCACCGAGAGGCTCTCGGGATCGGCCGAGACCACGAGCAGGTTGCCGTCCTGGGAACCGATGATCGAGACGGCGTCCGGCGGGAGGCCGTTCGCCTCGGCGCGGTCGGCGAAGACGCGGCGGAGGGTGTCGGCGGCGCGGGGGGCCTGCGCATACTTGAGGGTGATCGGCTGGAGCACCGCGTCCGGGCGGCCGGCGGGGCCCTTCATCTGCTCGATGTACCCCGCGGCCTGCTCGACCTTCGGGGCCTTGCCGACGAGGAAGAGAAGCCGCCGCCCCTGGTCGATCTGGACGGTGACCGCGTCGGGGTCCGGACCGCGCCACGATCGCCAGCCCGGGGTCTGGGTGATCTGTCGGACCATGTCGGCGATGGCGCGGAGGTCGCCGCGCTCCACCTGGACCGCCCTGACGATGGTGCGCGTCTGGTCGGACTGCGGGCGGTCGAGGTCGCCGATGATCTTCATCATCGTCTCGAGGGTCTGTCCCTGGCCCATGAGGACGACCGAGTTGGCCCGCTCGTTGACGGTGACGAAAAGCTTGTCCCCGGGCGTCTCGTTGTCGGAGCGCTGCGGGCCGCCCCACGGATTCCAGAACGTGCCGCCCATGCGTTCATACTGCAGCTCGCTGGCGATGGTCTGGATCGTTTCCTCGATGTCGCTGACCCGGGCGTTCTCGAGCGGGACGATGTGGTAGGAGAGCTCCCGGGCTTTGGCGGGAGCGTCGAACGTCTCGACCAGGGACTGGAGCTGTGCGAAATCCTCATCGCTGCAGGACACGATCAGCGACCCGCTCTGGCGGTCGCCGATGATCGCTACGCGGCTCTGTTGACGCCCGCCGCCGCCGGGCCCGCGGGAGGAGATGGCGGCGCGGTCCTGAAAGAACTTGGTCAGCGCGGAGGCGACGGTCTGGGCGTCTGCACGCTCGAGCTTCACCGAGCGGATCGGGAGCCCGCCGGTCTCGGCGGTGTCCACCTTCGCGACGATGGACTTGATCTCCGCGAGCTGCTCGGCGGGGGCGCGGACCACGAAGATGGAGGAACCGTCCTGGCTCGAGAGCTGGACGCGATCCTTCAGGGCGGGGTTGCGGCCGATGACCACCTGCTCGACGATCCGCTGCACCGCCGAGGGCGATGCGTTCCGGAGCGCGATGATCTCAAGCGTCAGGTCGGACTCGTCGATGCCGGAGTCCATCGTCTCGAGCACCCGCGCGATGTCGGCGTGCTGGGGCTCGCTGGCGGTCACGAGGATCGAGTTGGTGCGGACATCCGCGATGAAGCGGGCCTGCGGGATCTCGTCACGATTCGGGCCCTGTCGCTGGGAATCAAAGAGCGACTGGAGCGTCTGGGCGAGGTCGGCGGAGCGGGCGTTCGCCAGGTCGTAGCGGCGGATGGCCAGGCGGTCGCCGATGGGGCTCTGGTCGATGAGCGAGACGAATCGTTCGATGATCGGGAGTGTGGAGGCGGGGGCGGCGACGATGACCGAGGCGCCGTTGGGGTCGGCGGTCAGCCGGACCAGGGATGGATCGAGCTTGGCCTGCGAGGTCTCGCCGTCGCGGCCCTGGACCGTGAGGTCGAGGGATCCCCGGTAGCGCTGGGCCTGGCGGCCGCGGGGGCTGGCGGAGAGGAGATCGGTGACGGCCTGGATTGCCTTGGCCGCAGTGACGGTGGAGAGGGGGATGACCTTGACCGTGAGTTCCGCGCCGGGTTCGAGCTGGGTCACGGCGCGGAGGAGGTCCGTGACGGACGCGAAGTCGGTGTCGTTGGCCCAGACGACGAGTGCGCTGCCGGCGGGGTCCGGGGACACGGTCACAGCGCCGGTGAAGCCGCCGGGATTGCCCGGGCCGGTTCGGCCGAGCTGCTGGACGGTCTGGCGGATGAGGTCGGCGAGGGACGCGGCGTCGGCGCCCTGCGGGAGCGCGCAGATGCGCACCTTCGAGGGCTCGGGGGGCATCTGCTTCTCGAGCTGGGCGGCGAGGGCGGCGAGCCGATCGGTCAGGCGGGGCGAGCCGAGGATGACCAGCGAGTTGGTGGAGGGATCGATCGCGATCGTGACGGAGGCGGGCGCCTCCGGCGCGAGGCCCGCGGGCTGGGCGGGGACGGCTTCGGGCTGGCTCACCCCGAACGCGGCGACCAGGGGAAAGGTCGCGAGCCAATGGCCGCCACCCCCTTCCACCGCAGGAAGGCTGCTCTGGGGCTTGGGCGCTGGAGTGGCCGCGGGATCCCTCAGCAGGTCCTGCACCCCGATGACCTCGACGGTCACGCCGCCCTGCTGCTCCATGAGACGTTTGAGCGTCTCGGCCATGAGCGCGGCATCGGCGCGGGAGCGGTCGATCGGGATCATGCGCATCTGGCGGCTGGTCGAGAGCGTGGCCGAATCGAGCTTCGAAGCGAGGGCCTCGATCTGGGTCATCTGGGCGTCGCTGGCCCGGACCAGGAGAGAGTTGCTGGACTTATCGACGCGCACGGTCGGCGGTTCGAGGCCGGATTCGGGCTCGCCGAGAAGGGTCTCGATGTTGGCCGCGAGTTCGGCGGCGTCGGCGTTGGCGAGTGTGATAATGCGGACCGGACGCTCCGGGCGGTCGTCGCCGGGATCGACGTCGAGGTTTTGCACGATCTCCGCGGCCATGTCGAGCACGGCGACGGGGGCGCTGATGATGACCGCGTTCTGGGCCTTGTCCGCGGCGATGCGCACGTCGGTCTCGGGCCGGTTGCCGTTCTGAGCGAGGTAGCGGCCGACCTCCCACGACGGCAGCATGGACACGACGGAGGGCTTCCTCAAAAGCGCCTCAAGCATGGGCTGCACGGCCTCGGCGCGGGCGTGCTTGAGCTTGATGGTTCGGACGCCGACACCGCCCGAATCCACGGCAGCATCGAGCTGCTCGATGAGCTTGCCGGCTTTCTCCAGCTGGCGAGAGGTCCCGACGATCACGACGCTGTTGCTGGCGGGTTCGGGGGTGACGCTGGGCGGGTCCTCGCCGGAAGTCTGGCTCTCGGCGGCAAGGGAGGCGGTGATGGCCTTGGCGACGCTCTCGGCATCGCCCTTCGTGAGCCGGAAGACGCGTAGCTCGGTCGCGCCCCCACCGCCGCCCTGGTCGAGGGTGGCGATCAGGGCGTCGGCGATAACCAGCACGCTCTCGGGCGCGGAAACAACGATGGAGTTGGAGCCGTTGTCGGCGGCGACCTCGACGAGTGACTGGATCTCCTGGGGGGAGCGGCCCTGGAGCTGCTCTCGGACGCGGCCGAGGATGACGCGCTCGAGGACGGGCTGGATCCGCTCGGCCCGGGCGGACTTGAGGGCGTAGATCTTGACGCCGGTCTGGGGCAGCGATGGCTCGCTGTCGATCTGCTTCAGGAGCGATTCGACCGCCTTGAAGATGTCGCTGGGGCCGGTGACGATGAGCGTGCGGCTGGTGGGCTCGGTGTCGACCGTGATCGGGATGTTCGGGCGCGCGCCGGCGCCCGCCGCGTAGAGGGCCCCACTCGTGGCGGCGCTGCGGACGCTGGAGGCCGCGGCGGCGAGGTCGGCCCGTTCGATCCGATAGCTGCGGAGCTCGACGTTGCCGGCGAGCTGCTGCGTGTCAAGGCTCTGAACGATCTGCTCGAAACCGGCGAGGCGTTTGGCCGGGGCGTCGACGATCAGGGAGTTGGTCCCGCGGTCGGCACGGACGACGACTTCCTTGGGCCGCTGAAGGTCCGGGCGCGGCTGGCGCGTCCGCGGATCGATCGGCATCGGCGGTTCGGGGTACATCGCGTCGATGGTCTTGGCGAGCTCCTCCGCGCGGGCGACCTTGAGGGGGAAGATGCGGATCTCACGCTCCTCGGCGTCGAACGTCCGCTGCTGATTCAGATCGCTGACGAGTTGCTCGATCTCCGGGAGCACGTCGGGGTGGGCGGAGACGATGAGGGTGTTGGTGGCGGCGTCGGCCTGAATGTCGACCGGCTGGGTGGCCCGCTTCTCGGCGGGGCGGCGGTCGTAGTTGGCCTGGAGGACGCTGGCCAGATTCGCGGCGTCGGTGGCCTGGAGGCGGAGGATGCGGAGCGGCTGGCGCTCGGCGCTCTGCTGGTTGTCGAGGTTCTGTATGAGCGGTTCGATGACGGTGAACTGGGCGGGCTGGGCCGCGACCAGGAGCGAGTTGTTGGCCTCGATGGTCTCGAACACGGGATCAGCGCCGCCCCTGACTCGGAAGGTCTCGCTGCTCTTGACGAGGTCGTCGAGAAAGCTCTTGACCTCGGAGGCCTTAGCGAACCGGAGCGCGATCATGCGGACATCGCGCGCAGGACCGGCCTGGCGCTGGAGCTCGTCCATGATCTTCCCGAACCGTTCCATCGCCTCGCCGTCGGCGACGATCATGAGCGAGTTGCTGGCGTCGTCGATCGTGACCTCGACCGGGTTGGCCCCTGGGATCTGCGCAACCTGAGCGTCGTAGATCGCAAGAGCCCGCGCGCGGACCTCCTCGGCGTCGGCGTTGGCGATGGGCACGATGCGCAGGCCCTTCTCGACGGGCACGGCCGAAAGGTCCTTCAGCATGGAGTCCACGCGTTCGAACGTGACCGAGTCGCCCGCGACGATCAGGGTGGAGCTCTTGGGCTCGGTCTCGATCAGGACCTGGACCTGCGGCTTGCCGGGCTGGGCGGGGCCAGAGAGGATGCCCCGAGTCGCCATACCGCTCAGCGTGCGGCTGATCGCGTCCAGATTGCTGCCCGTGACGCGGTAGGTGCGGAGCTCGGCCTGCGGCGGGAGTTCGACGCGGTCGAGCTTCTCGGCCAGGGCACGCAGCGATTCCATCTGCTCCGCGGGGGCGTTGATCATCAGGGTGTTGCTGTTGGGATCGGCCGAGACCGTCACCTCCTTGGGCTTCTGGAGCCAGGGCATGGGCCGGTTGTTGCGGTCCACGGGGACCGGGGGCGGCAGGAAGAGTTTGTCCATGGCCGCGGCGACATCGACCGCCTTGGCGACCTTGAGGGGGAAGAGCTCGGTGATGCGGGCCGCGCCGTCGGCGCGGTCCTTGTTCAGCTCGCTGACGAAAGTCTTGATCTCTTCAAAAAGGTCGGGGTGCGCCGAGACGATCAGCGTGTTGGTAGACGCATCGGCGCGGACCTCGACCGGCTTGGCGGCGCGCTCGGCTTGGGGCCGCTTGTCGTACTGCTCGTTGAGCATGGCGGCGACGCCGCCCGCGTCGGCGGCGCGGAGCTGCAGGAGCTTCAGCGGCGGGAGGGCCGCGTCCAGCTTGTCGAGGCGCTGCACGTAATCGACGATCAGGCGGTGCTGCGGCTCCTCGGCGGTGATGACCAGGGCGTTGGTCGCGTCGATGGCGCGGACGGTGGGCTCGGGAACCTTGCGCGCGGCATCGATCGGATCGGCGGAGGCCAGGAAGGCGGTGAGATCGGCGATGAGGTCCGCGGCGCGGGCGTTGTGGACATCGATGATGCGGGTGGTGCGGGCCGGCGGCACGAGCTGCTGCACCTGCGTGAGGAGGTCGTTGAAGAGCCGCATTCCACCCGCCGAGGCGGAGATCATCAGGCCGCCGCTGGCGTCGTCGAACTCGCACGAGACGGGGCCGGCCTCATCGACCGGAAGGCCCTTCGACCGTTCGTCGTACAGCTTCCGAGCACGCTCGATGAGCCCCTGGGGGTCGGTCCCGGAGATCTTTAGGACGCGGAACTGCTGCGAGCCGGGATCCTCTGCATCCAAGCGCTGGACGAGCTTCTCCAGAACGGGAAACTGCTCGGGCAGGGCGCGCACGATGAGAGTGCGCAGCTCATCGACCGCCTCGGTCTCCGGCGTCACAAAGTGGCCGTTCTCGGGCTCGAGCAGGGGCCGAGCCAGACGGGCGAGCTTGGGACCGACCACGGT